>JBCAZB010000191.1:0-5545 GCA_038533315.1 Pseudomonadota bacterium
GCCACCTCACCGTTTTCATTGTTATATCTCAGAAGAGATATGGCGCGTCCTGGAGGATTCGAACCTCCGACCGCCTGGTTCGTAGCCAGGTACTCTATCCAGCTGAGCTACGGGCGCGTAACCCCTTGCAGGGCGCGTGATTATACGAGTGCCGCAGCGCAATTGCTACGGTAAACGCCAACCACAATTAAAAAAGTGGCGGAGAGAGAGGGATTCGAACCCTCGATGGGCTATTAACCCATACTCCCTTAGCAGGGGAGCGCTTTCGACCACTCAGCCATCTCTCCACGCTCGACACCCACAGAGTCATAAAGACTCATGCGGGCGCGAAAGTGTAAGTCAGTTCGGGCTTATCGTAAAGGACGCTGATGGAAAGATTTGGCGCTTTCCGCTAGCTCTCACCGTTATCCGGCTTCGCTTCATGCGCTTCGTTTTGAATACGATCAAAGATCTCTTGACGGTGTACAGAAACGTCCCGGGGCGCGTTAATTCCCAAGCGGATTTGATTTCCTTTCACTCCAAGTACTGTGACCGAAATATCCTCTCCAATCACTACCGTCTCTCCAACCCTGCGGGTAAGGATTAACATCTAATTATTCTCCGGTTTCCCCCGTGGCAGCGTTCCTCGCTGGCCACTGTTCTTGTGAACACTCCAGACAGGCCTCTGAACCCATCCATACGGATTTATCGTCTGCACAACTCTATCGCCCTTCATCCATCAGGACTCATGGTTATTATTTTTTCGAGTTGTACGTTCGATGCAGCACACGCCTTGACGCCCAATCGGTCGCCAGAACGCGCATCAATTAGACCGGAAACCGGGGATGGTTGCAACTGCATTCATTTTGCGACGCAGGCATGCTAATTGCTTGTAATTTATGGAAAATCGCTAAATGTTCAATCAGCGATTTCAATGACTTATAAGTGCTCAGAAACCCATACATGGACTTCAGACAGCGTTTTGTCCAGTTTTTCAGGCTCGGTACCCCCGGCCTGTGCAAAATCCGGACGCCCGCCGCCCTTGCCGCCGACCTTCTCAGCCGTCGCCTTGACGAGATCGCCGGCCTTGATTCGGTCCGTCAGTGGCTTCGAGACACCCACAGCAAGTCGCACTTTATCGCCCTCGACCGCGCCGAGCGCAACGACCGCTTGCTCACCCAACTTGTCGCGAAAACGATCTACGGCGTCGCGCAATGATTTTGCATCCGCGCCGTCTAGTCGGGCCGCCAACACTTTCACGCCGTCGCCGACGGTGACGACCTGCTCCATGACATCGTTGCTGCCACCTGTCGCGAGCTTGCGCTTCAGGTCCGCAACCTCTTTCTCGAGATCTTTGGCGCGAGCCAAGACCTGGCTGACCTTGTCCGTCACCTGATCGCGCGGCGCTTTCAATAGCCCGGCGACTTGACTCAGCGACTGCTGCATCGCGCGCACGGCATTGAGCGCATTTTCGCCCGTCACCGCCTCGATCCGCCGCACGCCGGCGGCTACGCCTGATTCGCTCTGAATACGGAACAGACCAATATCACCCGTACGCGACACATGCGTGCCGCCACAAAGCTCCATCGAGAACGCGCCCATGCGCAGTACACGCACGTCCGCCGTATATTTTTCGCCGAACAACGCGATAGCGCCCGCTTCAATCGCATCGTCGTACGGCATCTCAGCCGTTTCGGCGGCGTGGTTCGCGCGCACCTCGTCGTTGACCCGTGATTCGATCTGCTCGAGCTGCTCGGGCGTGACCGCCTCATAGTGCGAAAAGTCGAAACGCAGTTTGTCAGCGTCGACCAATGAGCCTTTCTGAGTGACATGCTCGCCAAGCACTTCGCGCAATGCAGCGTGAAGCAAATGCGTAGCACTGTGATTCAGGCGGATCGCATCGCGACGCGCCACGTCAACAGCGGCAGTGAGCGTATCGTCGGCGCTGATAGCACCTTCGACACACTCGCCGATGTGGATGAACGCCGCGCCATTTTTCTGAGTGTCATGCACCACGAAACGCGCCGTGTCGGTGGTCAGTTCACCGGTGTCGCCGACCTGCCCGCCACTCTCGGCATAGAACGGCGTACGTTCCAGCACGATGGCCGCATTGCTGCCAGCGGTGATAGCATCGACCGACTCTCCGTCGACATACAGACCGCTGATCGCGAGACCGCTGTCGTCGGTGCGCTCGTAGCCACAAAAGTCCGTCTCGTCGTCGAGCTTCAGGCCCGCCGACTCGGTCGCTGCGAATTTGCTAGCGTCGCGGGCACGCGCGCGCTGCTCTGCCATCGCAGCATCAAACCCTGGCTCGTCGATGGTCAACGAGCGCTCGCGCGCGATGTCCGCCGTCAAATCGGGCGGGAAGCCATAAGTGTCATACAACTTGAACACGACATCGCCGGGAATGACCGAACCAGCCAGCCCGTCGATCGCTTGTTCGAGCATGCCCATGCCCTGTTCGATGGTCTGCGCGAAACGTTGTTCTTCCTGTAAGAGCACTTTGCTGACGTGCGCTTGCGCCGCCGTCAGCTCGGGATATGCCTCGCCCATCTCGGCCGCGAGCGCATCCACAATCTTGTGGAAGAACGGTGCCTTCTGGCCCAGCATGTAGCCGTGGCGCACGGCACGACGGATGATGCGGCGTAAAACGTAGCCGCGACCTTCGTTGGACGGCAGCACACCATCCGTGATCAGGAACGCACAGGCACGAATGTGATCCGAGATAACCCGGAGCGATGCGTTGCCATCGTTGGCGACGCCAACCGCATCCGCCACCGCCGCAATCAGACGCTGGAACAGATCGGTTTCGTAGATGCTGTGCACACCTTGCAGTACGGCTGAGACGCGCTCGAGGCCCATGCCGGTATCGACGGACGGCTTCGGCAGCGGCGTCAACGTGCCGCTGGCATCGCGATCATATTGCATGAAGACGAGATTCCAGATCTCGACATAGCGATCGCCATCGTCGTCGGGCGCACCTGGCGGCCCACCTTCGACATCCGGGCCATGGTCAAAGAAGATCTCGCTGCACGGGCCGCAAGGACCGGTATCGCCCATCTGCCAGAAGTTGTCTTTCTCATCGAGCCGCGACAAACGATCGGCGGGCACGCCGACTTCGTCGATCCAAATCGCCGCCGCTTCGTCGTCTTCGCGAAACACCGTCACCCAGAGTCGCTCTTTCGGAATCTCCAAGACTTCCGTGACGAACTGCCACGCGAAACGAATGGCATCGCGCTTGAAGTAATCGCCGAAGCTGAAGTTGCCGAGCATCTCGAAAAAGGTCAGATGCCGTGCCGTGTAACCGACGTTCTCGAGGTCGTTATGTTTGCCACCCGCGCGAACGCAGCGCTGCGATGTCGTCGCGCGCACATAGTCGCGTCGCTCATCACCCAGAAAGACGTCTTTGAATTGCACCATACCCGCATTGGTGAACAGCAGCGTCGGATCGTTGCCGGGCACCAAGGGCGAGCTCGCGACCACCTTATGGTCGTTGCTCGCGAAGTATTGGAGAAAAGCGTCGCGCAGTTCGCGACTGGTCAGCGTTTTCATGCGGGTGAGTCTCTCGGCGCCTATGCGTTAAGTAGCCGCGGATTATTCCACAGCTCATGCCTCTGACATAGCCTCAAGTCCTCAGAAAACAAGGACGATCACGCTTTTCGGCGGTGATAGTGCCGCATTCCGCAGCGGATGGATCCCAGCACTGGACGCCACAGCTAATCGTCGACCGCCGCCTGCACCTGCTCGCTCGTGAACCCGCGATACGACAAAAACCGCATCTGTTTTGCTTTCGTCGGAAAGTCCGATGGACGTGCATCACCGAATTTCTGCTGTCGTACGGCCGCGGCGCGTTCGAACCAATCGAAGCCAGCGGTCGCGAGCACCTCATGAACGGTCGATTTCGGCACACCCTTGTTACCTAGCTCCGCGACGATGCGAATCGGCCCCTTGCCCTGCCGATAACGGCTGGCAATAAACGACTCAACAAAGCGCTCGTCGCTTTGCAGATTTTCCTCAGACAAACGGTCGAGCGTGGCGGCGACCGTGTCCAGCGGAAACCCGCGTTCCGTGAGTTTTTGCTCGAGCTCAGCGCGGCTGTGTTCTCGTCGAGCAAGCGCATCCATCGCCCGCTTGCGACAACGATTCGGAGAATACGGATCCTGCTCGGAGAACTTCAGCATGAAGAAGTTGCCCGGCAGTACCGAAACCGGTACCACCGAGCGACACGGAGACTAAAGGACGCGTTACGCCTCGACCGCAGAGTCGTCGACTTCGTCGTCTTCGACGACCGCGTTCGGATCAGGCAACAGCGCGGCGCGGATGCGGGCCTCGATGTCCGCCGCAACATCCGGGTTGGTCTTCAGGAATTCGCGGACGTTCTCTTTACCCTGGCCAATACGATCGCCGTTGTAGCTGTACCATGAGCCCGCCTTGTCGACGATGCTCTGTGCGACGCCCAAGTCGATTAACTCGCCTTCCGATGAGATGCCCTGACCGTAGAGAATTTCGAATTCTGCTGTACGAAACGGCGGCGACACCTTGTTCTTGACGACTTTGACACGCGTCTGGTTGCCGACAACCTCGTCGCCCTTCTTGATCGCACCAATACGGCGAATATCCAACCGTACTGATGAGTAGAATTTGAGCGCGTTACCGCCGGTGGTGGTTTCGGGGCTGCCGAACATGACGCCGATTTTCATACGGATCTGGTTAATGAAAATCACCATCGCGTTAGAGCGCTTGATGTTACCCGTGAGCTTACGCAGCGCTTGTGACATCAGGCGTGCCTGTAAACCGACGTGGGTATCGCCCATCTCGCCTTCGATCTCGGCCTTGGGTGTCAACGCTGCGACCGAGTCGACAACGATGATATCGACAGCACTCGAACGCACCAGCATGTCGGTGATCTCGAGCGCCTGCTCGCCGGTATCCGGCTGCGAGACCAGCAGATCGTCGACATTGACGCCCAGTTTTTCGGCGTACTGCGGATCGAGCGCATGCTCGGCGTCGACAAACGCGGCGGTGCCACCGGCTTTTTGCGCTTCCGCAATCACCTGTAGCGTCAGTGTGGTTTTACCCGATGACTCAGGGCCGTAGATCTCAACGATGCGGCCTTTCGGCAAACCGCCGATGCCTAGTGCGACATCAAGGCCGATGGAACCGGTGGAAATGGCCTCGACATTTTTCGCCGCCGAGCCATCGCCAAGGCGCATGACCGAACCCTTACCAAACTGTTTCTCGATCTGGCCTAGCGCGGCAGCCAGCGCTTTCTTTCTGTTGTCATCCATCGGGATACCCTGCTCTGTTGCGTTTGTGCGATTGACCCTGCGAAGCGGGACAAGTACTGTATGAATGCACAGTCTAGAGAAATACTGTGGTTATGTACAGTCCTGTAATTAGGCTTTTTGCAGGAATTCGCGCAAGGATGCAGCAAAATGCGCGCGAGCACAGCCGCCAGGCTGCGGTGTGGCTTCAAGATCGGACGCTAAATAACTGAGGTCAGAACAGTTTCGCTGGACGACTTTTTCAGGGTGCGACCGGCTGCTTATCGAATAATTCGTTCAGC
>JBCAZB010000192.1:0-5532 GCA_038533315.1 Pseudomonadota bacterium
GTTGCCACACTGCGCACGGAACTGACAGCGAATACGCCCCTGTTCCGGACGGTCTTCCATCAGGTTCATCGTACGGCCGACGGTGACGGCACGGTCGAGTTGTTTTTCGACGCGGGTCTTGAAGTGCTCTTCAGCGACGTTCAGCGGTACCTGACCGATGAATTCGCTATCGGGCAATTGCGGCAGCTCGCGACGTTCGCCGGCCACGCCCATGAAGCGCTCGACGTGTGCGTACCACGGCTCAATATCGTCATAACCGATGGGCCACGGAATGCCGTGTCCGTCGCGTTCGTTCGCTTTGAAGTCGAGGTCGCTCCAGCGATAACTCTGCCGTCCCCAGACGATGGACTTGCCGCCGAATATACCCGACCGCGCGAGCTTGAACGGCTTGTCAGGATCGTCGATGTACGGGAAGCGTGTGTCGTCGTTCCAGTACACGTAATTCCATGGGCTGGCAGGCCACTGCTGGAAATACTTGTCTTTTAGTCCCGGCGGCCATTGGCCGCGATATGGCATCTGGAATCGCGGCTGCCCCTCATGCGGGTAACCCGTGCGGTGCTCGACCATTTTGCCGCGGTCGAGCAACAGTGTCTTCAGACCGTGTTCGGTCAGTTCCTTGGCCGCCCATCCACCGGTTGGGCCGGAACCCACGACGATGGCATCAAAATCGTATTGATCAGACATGTGATCGGTCTCCCCCTTGGCGCGCCCGCCATGCGCTACCACACCGTAGCAGAAATGAGATTCAGTGGGGAGATGGCCGGGTCGCCGGTCGCGCCGGGTTGATGATGTTCGTAGTGGCTCGCATGTTTATCGATTGACGCACGCGTAGTCTGGTCCGCGCTGGCACACGCCTAAATACCGCGATACTGTCTAGCATGTTGCCGGTCTAACGGTCGCGTATCCATCGCACAAGGAGGTGTGACATGAAGCTCAGAATGGTCGGTTTGTTTGCCGCGGTTTTCTTGTGCGGCTGTGCTTCTGTCGGTGATGCGATCGTTGCTGCGCTGCCGTCGCGGGATCACGATGATTTCAAAGTAGCGCCAGAACACGACCAAGGGGCCAAGGCTTTGCGACCTGAATCGGGTCGCAGTTTGCTATTCGTTATTCTGGATACACGCAAAAACAAGTGTGGGTCTCTGGATACTTGGCTTGAAGATTACGAAGTGGGGCGGTTGTTCGAACAAGAATACGTGTACATCCCGTTTGACGCCGGGGGTCACGTGCTAACGCTTCAGGGCAGCCGCGTTGACTGGGATACCCCCACGACTGTTTTTTCATAACACCGAAGTTTATGTTGTCTTGCAACCAGACCAGACGCATTACATCGTTGTTCGACCCGAGCGTGGCAAACGTTGCACCTATCGTGATCTGGTGGTGTTTGAGGTGCCGGAAGCGGAGGCGGGGGTCGTGATGCAAGAACGTACGCTCAGCAGGCTGAATCAACACGGGACGCTCGAACGCGGTATGAAAGTGATCGGGGAGTTTACGGAGAAGGGCCGGGAAGACGCCTGCAATGGACGGCTGATGGCGGCCGCGCCATTCGATGATGGCCTCTACCCACGCCATTGTACTTACGAGAGCAAGCCGCTATTGCCTTTGCGTGAAATCGATTAGTTTGGCGAGTCCCGTGTCGTTGTGATTGGACCCGAGCGCCATGCCTATGCGGATTTTCGGCCTACTGTACCTCGACCGCACCAATGTCGCGACGGCCTCTGGCAATACGCGGTTCACCGCGTTGATCACGTTCACGTTGCTCAGGGTCACAGTCGATGCCCTCTGCTTCAGCCTGATCTTCATCGATGTCGCAGCGTCTGTCTCTGCTCAGTTGTGGCCGGCCGGGTACACCGGCGTTTACCAAGGGGCTATCCGCACTTGGCAGCATGTTCAGCGTATCGCCGCCATTGTAGGCAAGTCTAGAGAGCATTGGATCATCGATCGCTGGGGCCCCGCAGCTATCGTCGGTCGCGAAGCTGTTGCGGATGTTGATGATGGCCGAATCGTCCAGCGCGCATGCTGTGTTAGTGGGTGTTGCGATGAGTGTGTTAGAGATGTTCATACGACAAGCGTTGGTGGCACGGATGCCCTTTGGGCGTCGTTCCCGGGTCTCGCCAACGATGGTAACTCCGTTCATCGTCACGGTAGCGTTCGGACTGTCGCACCCTATCGCGGGGTGTTGCCCATAGTATTCGGCAATAGTCGTATCCGTAACGAAGAGCTCGACAGAGCCGGTAGCGTCGCTCAGCACATTGAAGGGCGTCCCTCTAAACGTGTTTCTGACAATAGAGGATTGTTCGATTGAAATCGTGATTGCATCCCGTGCGTTGGGTCCCCAACCTGTTGCGCTGGGATTGCGCTCGTCGTCAGGCGGTAGACGATTCAGAAAGGGGTCGCTCCCCGCTGGATTGTCCATCACTTGCACGCGACGAAAAATCGCATCGCTGCCGACGTACACCGATGACTGATCGATGAAGTTAGTGTTCGCCACATAAGTAGCATCGAGTTGCCGGCCAGTGCTGGTGCCGACAGGATCAAGTGCGCCGGCGTTACCATAGAGTCGCAGCTGAGCGCCTCGAAATTCAGACCCTGTGATTGTCAGCCGTCCATTGTTGGTGATCCCATCACGGAGGAACCGACTGTTGCGAATACTCATGCGTCCGCGATTGTAAATGGCATCGTTGCTACTAGGACTGCGATCGGCGGAAAAACTGTAGTTGTCTGCGGTGGTGACATTGTCGAGAACAGCAAAGCCAAGGTTTAGTATTGCGGCGCCGCGTCCGTCCCTCACGCCCTGTGAGCCTCGCCGGGGCCGACGGGCACTGCCAGTGATCCTGAGGTTTCTAAATACGACCTGTGCTCTTTGTCCGACAAAAAAAACACGGCCGGTACGGCTTTCTACCGTCGCGCCATTGCCCTCAATGATAAAAGTGCCCCTTGTCAGTGGCGGCAGTGTGGATTCCGGAAAATGACGTCTAGGGTTGCCCTCATCGAAGTCGAATACGTAAAGTCCCTCGGGGTCTAGTACGATCCGACGAGGGTGCGTCGCTTCTGGGCAAGCTTCGGTATCAGCGAGCGCCCTATATATTGCGCCCTCCAGATAGCACCTGTCTGGCAAGCAGAAAGCCTCTATAGAGCCTAACGAGGCGAATCCGCGTTCGTTCACGATGTATTCAGTGCGGTCGCAGTCTTGCGCGTGTGCTGCGCAGGACAACAGCAATAACGTGAGAGCCCATGATATCGGGTTTGTTCGTTTCATCATTGTCACGCAATCACCTTCCGTAAATGTTCTTTGTGCAGGCGCGTAGACGCCGATATTCACTAGTTCAGCTGTCTCATATAGCTGGATAGTCCCATGACAGTGGGTTTGGAACAGTCAATCAGCGCTAAGTCCTTCGGTTCGCGGGAAACGTTGACGGACAAAAGATGCGCGCTGGGCCGGTTGGGTCGACCGAATAGCGATTAGCGGGAATGAGACCAGTGGGACAGGCACACGCTCACGGGAAAAAAGTGCAATACGTGTACCTAGAATGGGGCAAACGATTTTCAGATATTTGAGGTTCGTCGAGCAGCAGGTGAGTCTAGCGGGTAGGCAAACACCTCAGCCCCATGGGCTGTGTAGTTGCCCAGTTGCCGGTCACGCTTATAGGCGCTTGGCTTTATGCAACTGAGCGTGCAGGTCAATGACACCCCGTCTCCAGCAGCCCGTGTACCACCAATGACATGGAGTCGATATAGGGAATCTGGCCATTGAATGGGTAAGTGGGTGTTCTCAACACTGATGACCGAACCGGTCGCGAATGCCACCAACGGTCGTACAGCAACATCGAAGTGGTACAGATCGCCATCGGTAAGCAAACGTCGAACGGTGTCAGAGATGGTGCTGCGAGGTTTCCCTGAGTCCAACCGAGCGCGAACGCTGGTGTAAGCTGGGTCTTCTAATGTCGCGGCCATGTGGGCTCGGATCGGGTTCAGATCGACATACATCATGGCGTTGATCTACGCCTAGTCAGAGGATGCCTTCTAATAGGTTTCGTGAAATCTGCCTGAGCATTAGGGCTACTGCCAGTTGCGTTGTGACCAAAAAAGTAATAATGTAATTACATGATTACTAAAATTGGAATGGATGCGGTTTTCCATGCTCTGTCCCACAGCACAAGGCGCGAGATTCTCGACTTGCTAGCCGAGCAACCGGGATCGCCCGTCGGTCAGGTTGCCAGTCATTTCGATTGCAGTCGTATTGCCGTGATGAACCACCTACGTGTCTTGGAAGAAGCCGAGCTTGTCTTGAGCGAGAAGGATGGGCGAGCACGGCTACTGTATTTGAACGTCGTGCCCATTCAGTTGATCTATGACCGCTGGACTGACGCGTACAGTGGGCATTGGGCGAGCAAGTTGACATTTATCAAGCAAGCCGCAGAGCGAAAAGCCAAGAAAAGAGTGAAAAATGAGTGACGATAAAGCTATCTACAAGGTCCTGATCGATGCGCCCATCGAGGACGTCTGGGCCGAATTAGTCAGGGTTGACGAGGCATTGCCGTTTTTCTTTGGTGCAGTCTGCAAGACGAGCGGAACACTCTCGGTGGGCGCCCCGATGGCGATGCAAACAAAGTCCGGTAACTATCGCACCGTCGTCGGCAAAGTACTGGAGTTTGATCCGCCTTACCGATACAGCCATACCTTCAAATTTACGGGCTATGACGATCCGCCGTGTACAGTGACTTACGAGCTGACAGAGACGGAAGGTGGTGTCGAATTCTGTTTGACAACAACGAACGTGCCGAAGGGCACAAAAACAGAGAAGGGCATGGCGCAAGGTGGCGAGTTTATTGTTGAGACACTGAGAGCATGCGTTGAGAACGGTCGCCCGGGGCTCGGTGGGCGAATCATGCTCGCTTTGATGGGATTGTTCGAACCGTTCACCCCGAGCATCAGTCGGAGCGAGCATTGGGATTTCGATCGCATCCTTGAGTTGTAGTAGCTACATGGGGGGCAAAACTATGAGTACACCGGATAAGCAGCTTCAGACAATGCTCGAGAATCTGCCGCACAAGACTGGGAAGAGTCTCGATACATGGTTGAAATTGATTACCGCGCACAAAGTACAAAAACACGGGCAGATTGTTAAGTGGTTGAAGAGTGAGCATGGAGTGACCCATGGTTTCGCAAATCTGATCGCAGCGAAGTTCAACGAAACCGACGAGGTCGTGTATCTGATTGCGACACAGTACTCTGGTGCGAAGTCCGAGCTAAAGCCGATCCACGATGCGATTGTCGCGTTTGCGAAGACTCTGGGTCAGGATGTTGAGTTTGCCCCGAAGAAGGCATCCCACAGTCTGCGCCGCAAGAAACAGTTTGCGCTGATCACGCCAGCAACGAAGACGCGCGTTGATCTCGGCGTAGCGCTAAAAGGTGTTGATCCAACGGGGCGGCTTGAGAGCTACAACGCAATGTGTTCGCATCGTATTCGATTGGAATCGCTGTCTGATTTTGATAGCGAAGCAAAGGACTGGGTGAGACAGGCCTACGATTTGG
>JBCAZB010000193.1:0-5512 GCA_038533315.1 Pseudomonadota bacterium
CTGCCACCGCAGGCTCTGGCCCGCGCAACAGCGCTCGAACTTGTCTAACGAGGGTCGCTTCGTCGTCGAACAACTGTGGTGGCCAAGCAGTGAGATCTGTATCACCCGCCATATTGACCGGCTGCTGCGCGACTTGTAGTGGCGGCGCTGTCGCCGCCGACGTCGGCTGGTTGGCTGAAGGCGCGGACGCACGTGCCTGCGACGGCTGAACGACTGGCTCCGTGATCGGCCCAGTCGTTTCAACCTGTGGCAGAAACTTGCCGGCGGCTGGCAAATCAGTGCCACTCTCTGCTTGCAGCAGAGAAGCAGCAAACGCCAATGCCGCATCGAGATCACCAGCCGCGTCGCCGGTACTGTCTGCACTGACAGAAGGACTGAAACCTTTACCAGTTGCGGCTTTGGGGCTTCCGCCCAGCAAACCTGCCAAATTATTTGCAATCGTCATAAGCCAATCTCAGAAGCGCCTTACAAGGGGCGCTGAATCGTTCGAACACTCTTACCCGTTAGGCGTTGCAGAAACCGTGCCAGTCATGGCTACGACAAGCTGAGGATGATCAGTGCGCCTGTCGAACTGCCGCAATCAACGTCCAGGCATCCGCCTCCTTTTGGGCGATCTGCTCCGCATGTTGCTGCTCTGCCTTTAGTAGCCTCTTATCCATATGCTCGAGCGAGTCGCTGCGCATTCGCAGACGCTGCCACTCTTCGCGCACCGCGCGCACGCGCTGCTCGTGCTGCTCGACAATTTCCTGTTGCGCTGTGACCGCGCGGTCCAGTCGCCGCAAGAACTCGTAGTAATCATCCCAGTGTTGCGCTTGCCAGTGCTGACGGCTGCCGGGTGGCGTCAGATATTCACTGCGGTAAGCGACCAGTTCCTGCAGCAATTGCTCCGCCGCCTTAGCATCATTTGCAACGGCTGCGAGCCGTCCAGCCGCTTCAGACTCGAGCCGGTCTGCATAGCGGCGTACGACTGCTAGTTTCTCTCGCCGCTGAGCCGTCATGCGCCACCCGCCGATTCGAACAACCCACCAAGAGCTGCCAGACTGCTTTCACGATCAACCGCTTCGTTGTTGGCTTGCCGCAGGAATTGCTGGATGACAGGCCACAGCTGAATCGCTTCATCCAGCGCCGGGTTACTGCCAGACTGATAAGCGCCGATGGCGAGCAGGTCCGAGTTCTGTTGATACAGGCTGTAATACTCGCGCAACTTGAGAATCAAGGCACGGTGCGCTTCATCAGTAACCTGCATCATTGCGCGACTGACAGACGCTTCTATATCAATGGCGGGATAGTGCCCCGCCTCGGCGAGACTGCGTGACAATACAATGTGCCCGTCGAGAATCGCACGTGCCGAGTCAACGATCGGATCATTCTGATCATCGCCTTCCGCCAACACCGTGTAAATCGCTGTAATGGAACCACCATTTTCTGCGCCATTACCGGCGCGTTCGACGAGCTGCGGTAATTTCGCAAATACCGACGGCGGGTATCCCTTGGTCGCCGGCGGTTCACCGATCGCAAGTGCGATTTCGCGTTGCGCTTGTGCATAGCGTGTCAGAGAGTCCATCAACAGCAGAACTCGCTGACCACGGTCACGAAAGTACTCAGCGATACTCGTCGCGAGCGACGCGCCTTGTAGTCGCATTAATGGGGGATCATCCGCCGGGCTGGCGACAACGACAGCGCGCTGCATGCCACTCGAGCCGAGCGTCTGATCAACAAACTCTTTGACTTCTCGACCACGCTCACCAATCAAACCAACGACGATGACATCAGCGTCCGTAAATCGAGTCATCATGCCAAGTAAAACACTCTTACCAACACCGCTGCCCGCAAACAGCCCAAGTCTCTGCCCGCGACCGATCGGCAGCATACTGTTGATCGCACGAATCCCTACGTCGAGTGGTTCACTAATGGGCTGCCTGACCAGTGGATTGATCGTCGGTGGGTTTAAGTCGATACAATCGCCTCCCCGCAATTCGGGACCTCCGTCCAGTGGACGGCCACGACCATTAATGACGCGACCCAGCATTTCAACGCTGACCGGGATACGCTTGAGACCACCTATGGGTACGACGCGCGCATCAGGCGCAATGCCATGCATCTCATCAACAGGCATCAGATACAGACGATCACCTGAAAAGCCGACAACCTCTGCATCGACATGACGCCCCTCTTCGCTGATGACCCGGCAATAGTCGCCCAGCGCTGCACTGCAGCCCTCCGCCTCTAACGTCAGACCGACAGTACGTCGCAAACGACCCTCGACGACGAGGCCTGCCGAGGCGACTGCGTGCATGGCACGCGTTTGCAGTCGATCTGCCAGTTGTTGATGCCGCTGGCTGGCGAGCGCGTTCATGCTCTCGCATCACCCAACAACGCGCTGGCGATTTGCTGAATTCGCTGTTCTACCGTCGCATCAATAGAAGATTGACCACTGCTGATCTTGCAGCCACCAGCAGTCAGCGCTGGGTCGGCAACGATATGCCATCGTGTCTCACTACCCTCGGCTTGTTCCTGCATCATTGCAGTCAATCGCGCAGCATCGTCCGGGTGCAGGTGAATGTCGATCGAATTCGAGGACGCCGGTAACTTTTGGACGGCATCTCGCACCAATCCGCGTATCGCTTCGGGATCTTGCGCGAGCTCACGTCGAAACAGGCGACCAACCAATGCGACGATCATCTGGGTCAGCTGGCTTTCGAGCGCCTTATCAAGCGTGTGAACCGGCTGCTGCAAGAAATCGAGCGTCTGTTCCAACAACTGCCAACGTTGCTGCGTTTCGGCTTGACCTGCTTGCAGACCGTCGTTGTAGCCCGCCTCACGGCCAGCCGCCCAAGCTTCGGCGTACGCCTCTTCATAGGCCTGTTGCTGGAGCGTCTCCAACTCGCCGGCCGTCGGCATCGGACCATCGGGGAACTGCGGCGCCTGCCAACGCTGCGACTCAGCCTCAGACATACTCGTCATCGCCATCGCCCAGGTTGATGTCACCGGAATCCGCCAAGCGACGTGCAACCTCCAGGATTTCCTTTTGCGCCTGCTCGACTTCGCTGAGCTTCATCGGGCCGCGAACTTCCATGTCTTCTTCCAGTAAAGCAGCGGCGCGCTTGGACATATTGCCGAGCAACTTGCGTCGGACGCTTTCGTCTGCGCCTTTTAGGGCGACGACAAGCACATCATTGGAAATTTCTCTCAGCAATGCCTGGATGCCACGATCATCAACATTCAGCAGGCTGTCAAACACGAACATCATGTCGGCGATACGCGCGCCGAGCTCGGCATTCTGGTTGGTAATAGACTCGAGCACCGCCTCGCCTTCGGCGTTGGTCAGTGCATTCACAATATTCGCGGCAACCCGATCACCACCGACTTTCGCAGTTCGACTGATGTCAATCGTGGACGACTTGCTGGCGATGAGTGCTTCGATCTCCGCCAACGCACTCTGCTGCACATCATCGAGTCGTGCGATTCGCATGACAACCTCGGCTCGCAAGTCGGCATCAAAGAGTGCCAATGCCTCCGCGGCCTGTTCGCTGTCGAGATAGGAAAACACAATAGCGACGATCTGTGGATGCTCATCTTTCAACAATTGCACGATCGCTTCCGCACTCATCCATTTGAGCGTGTCAAAACCATCGGCATCGGCGTCGACAAGAATACGATCGATGAAGGCATCGGCTTTGCTGGCGCCAAACGCGTTCGTCAGCACCGCACGAATATAGTCCTCGGCGGCCACACCAAACGACGTCTCATCATCCACCGTCGTCACGAACTGGGATAGCACATCATCGGCCGTTTCGCGCGTCACGTTGCGCAGTCCGGCCATCGCCATTCCGACAGCCTGCACTTCTTTGGGCTTCATATGCTGCAAGACGCGCGATGCTTCCTGTTCGCCAAGTGTCATCAATAATATTGCGGCACGCTGAGTACCTGATTGTTCGACATCACTCGCCATCGGTCTCTATCCATTTACGCACCACTTGTGCGACTCGCGCGGGGTCATGACCGGTAATATTTCTCGCAGCGTCGACCTTGTCCTGATAACTGAGCGCACCCGCAGGCTGGCCGTCAGGCCCTTCGAGCACACCGCCGACAGTCGCGAGCGGTGCGTTTGGCGATTCCAACAGATTCGGCATACCCGCCGCGGCCGCTGGTGTCACCACGCTCTTCAACATTGGCCTCACAATGCCGAAACCAAGGATCAGTGCCAGTAAGACACCGGTGCCTTGCTTGATCAATTCACGTATCGCAGGTTGTTCCCAGAACGGTGGTGCCTCAACCTCATCCATCATATCCGGCGACTGAAATGGTACGGCAGCGACTTCGATCGTGTCGCCACGAGCGGCGCTAAAGCCAACAGCGTTCTGCACCAGACGATTGATTTCATCGAGCTGTTCGGGAGACAACGACACGGTTACGGGCGTTGCCACCGCGGTCTCGCCATCCACTTCTGCCTCTGCTTCGGTTTCTGCCGCTGCTTCTTCTGCTCCATCTGCGACGGTTTGGTCAGGCGCTGGCGTGGCAAATACGGCCTCATCGATCAGCACCGCTACGGTAATCCGCCGTGTATTGTAAGAAGGTGAGCGAGTCCGACTGATCGTGCGGTCCACCTCGAAATTGCGTGTCGACTGACGCGTTGTATTGAGGGTGTCGGCAACATTCGCGGATTCCGCATTGACCTGACCACCCGCCTCCGGCGGCGTGTTTGCAATCGCACCGGGGATACCAGCCTCAAGACCGTCTCCGGACTTGCGTTCCTGCTCACTGATCTGCTCGCTGCGCACAACCGTGTTGTTCGGATCGAAAGACTCACGAGTTTGCTCGACCATGGTGAAATCTAGATCAACGTCGACTTGCGCCTGAACGTTACCAATTCCTACGACCTGCGCCAGCATCGTTTCTATGCGCATGCGGTAGTCTTGTTCGATCTGCTTCTTGATCGACAGTTGTCGGGCACTCAGTTTTTCCGACTCAGCCTGAGAGTCGGTGCTTAGCAACCGACCGAATTGATCCGCAACAGTCACGTCGCCAGCGGTCATGCCAGGGATACTGCCGGCGACGAGATTGGCAATCGCCTCGGTTTGACCGTCTTCCAATGCCTGCCCACCATAAAGCTGCAGTAGGACCGATGCCGTTGGGGTTTGCTGGTCGCGAATAAACGCAGTCTGTTTCGGGATAGCCAGGTGAACCCTTGCGTCTCTTATCGCTCGAAGCGACTTGATCGTTCGCGACAATTCGGACTCAAGCGCATGGCGATAGCGCGCGGTTTCCATAAACTGGCTAACACCGAAACTCGATTGCTCTCCAACGCTCTCCATACCACTAGCCGCGGCTGGCAGGCCCTCGGTCGCCAACTGCAGGCGGGCGGCATGAGTCTGATCCGATAAAACGCGGATGGTACCGCTGCCACTGTCAAAATCGTTTTCGATCCCGGCGCTGGTCAGCGCGGTCACTACCGCCGCCGCATCCCGTGACTCAAGTCCTGAGTACAAGGTGGTGTACTCTGGCTCTTGAG
>JBCAZB010000194.1:0-5466 GCA_038533315.1 Pseudomonadota bacterium
GTAGCGACTCTGTATTCCAGTCAGGAGTCTCGTCATGCCGTTGTTTTCCGCTGCTGTCCGCCTTGTCGGATGGTTCGCTGTCTTGTTGGTGTTGTCTGGTTGTCTCGATGATGGTGGCTCGGACGGCGGTCCAGTAGCTGTATCACCCACACCGACACCACAGATTGCTGAAGTGAGTGCGGACCAGACGCTGTTCTTCATGCCCACGATCGGCGAGACGGTAACGGTTGGTCTCTCTCTGACCGACGCCTCCGGAGCCGCGCGCACGGCGACAGTAACCTGGGCCAGCGATGCACCGGATGTCGTCTCGGTCGATTCACTGGGGAATCTAACGGCGCTCGCTATCGGTAGTGCGAGCATCACAGCGACGGTGGCGAGCGGTGACACGGTCACCGGTGAACCCCTAGAGTTGCGCGTCGACGTCACCGTTGCTGACGTCAAAAGCGACGTTGTAGTGATCGACAAAAGCGCTTTGCAGGCCGACGCACTGATTCTCGACTACCGCGAAGATGCGACATTCACGAGTCGCATTCAGGTTAGCGGAATCGACGCGATCGCCATGGGTGACGGGATCATCCTGAGTGATATGAGCCTGGCAGGCAGAGTCACTGCCGTTAGCGAGACCGATGGCATACAAACGCTCGACGTCAGCGCTGGGATGATCGGGCCGTTGCTGGAAAACGGACGCATCAGCGTCACGATGACGCAGGACGATTTGATTGAGCCGGAGTCATTCGTCGTGCCGGTCGCGACGCCTGCGACCAGCACAAAGACGGGCGCAGAGGTAGTCGGCTCGCAGTCCGAAACCGATGCGCGCGGCATTCCGACTGAAATCACAAATTTTGAGGGACTGTTGACGACACTGTTTGATAGTCAATTTTCGACAAGTATCTCCCAGGAGTTCAGTTGCAAGGCTGACGTCGGCAGCAACCCGGCAGGTATCAACACCAACCTCGAAACGGAGCTCGAATATCGCGACGTCAATATCACGTTCGAAGAGGGCGCGGAGTCGGGCTTACTCGAGAGTGGTAGTGTGGCCATCAATGTCGAGTTCGATGTGATGTTCGACGGCTATATCGACTGGACACCGACACTGAACGCCAAGTTGTCGTGCAAAAAGATACTCAAGGCGCCCTTTTGGCAACGCTCGCTGTTAGTCGTCTCCATTCCGATGGGCGTCGGCTTTACACTGGAGGGCGACTTGTCGCTGTTCGGCGGGCGCGCCAATATCGATGGCACAATGCCTGTCACGATCTCGATGCAGGTAGGCTACGACGACTTGGACATCGGTGATGTGACGCTGGAGGCGCCACTTGATATCGAGGTGAATACCGACGACCTCAACATCACGTATGAACTGGTCGATGACGGCAACAATGACTTTGCCGCGCGTACTGTGAAACTGGATGTCGAAGGCTTCATCGCGCCTCGGGCCGGTATTGGTATTGGTATTACGGCCGGCATCTATAAACTGATGGATCACCTGCAGGGCGGCGTGCGAGCATCGCTCGATTCTGCGTCGGCTGAATTTCAGGCGCGTGACGATAGCTACAAAGCGGACGCGAAGATCGACGCTTACGTGAAGCGCACCATCGAATATCCCTATCAGAACTTTGCGGCTCCGCCGATGTTGTTCGTATTGCCTACGATAATCTTGCTGCAGCAAGCCGACATACTCGACGTGTTTGAGCTGCTGAATTTCGATAAAACACTGGCTGACATTGCAAATTCTCCCACCGGCGTTACAACGCTCGCGCCGTTGGAGCCAGTGGCCGGCGATCCTGTCAGTTTTTCACTGACGCTGAACCCCGCTAATTTTCTCGGCGTGTATCAGATCGATGAAGTGATCGTCTACCAGGTCAATGGCTCGGGTCCGAGCACAACAATTGAGGAGTTCATCCGCTTTACAGCAGACGATGGCCAAACCATTTTCGAATGGGACTGGTTACCGGTTGAAGCCGATGTTGGCACGGTTAGTTGGACAGCATTTGCCACGAGTCGGTTGTTCGAGGGCACCGTGTTTCAGGTTGACGACGTGTTCGATGTGAACGTTACGAGCGACGTACCGACACCTGAGACGATTAACGAGGCGCGTGCCCGCGTATCGGTCAACGGTATTTTGCAGGCACCGGGTCAGGACGCGCGAGCCGTGTTCTTCACTGACGATCAATCGGGAGAGGGCAGTGCTACTGCGGGTCTGAATGTGCCCGGGATTTCAGCCTCGGCTCAGGCTGCCAATGGTCAGTTAACGGGGGATATCTTTTTCAGCAGCCGACAATGCGGCAATGTGCAGATCGATGTGTCCGCGGACTTCGATTCATTCCGCTCCGGCTTACCTATCGGTACGATCATCGCGGCCAATGGATCATTAACCGGCCCAGTCACAGTCAACGTTGTCGGTGACAGTGAAGATTTGCCGACGGATATGGAAGTCTATGTCGATGCAAGTGTGTCCGGTTCAGTGAGCAGCGGATTTTCCGACGACCGCGCGAGCGGCAATTTCCGGTTCAATCGGCGAAACACCCGAGAGCATCTAACCTGGGATAGCGGTGATGAATATCAGGGAGGGACGTACAGCCTACAGGCGGCTGCGCTAGAAGTCGGTGGCGACAACCACTCGACCAAAGGCCGTTCATCTATTGATGGCAAACCCAGCCGAGTAATGCCTAGCGAACGCCTGCTCCAGATAAATGATGCTGAGGTGTCGGCATCACTGGATGCAGAGATTGAGTTGAATCTGCCTTGCGAGTTACGCGACGACGAAGAACAGCCCAATAAACAAGTCGGCGTAACTTTTACGCTCGGCTACAGTTTCTGAGTGCGTCGAGCGACGGGCGAGCCCCGCGTTTTGCGGGGGCTCGTCGTCGATTCACTTAGAGCTGCGTCGGATTTGGTACGTCGCCGTAGACTTCAAGCGGGTCGAAGACCTTCTCAGTTTCGGTGAAGGTCAACGTCACCTTGCCGTCTTCGGCACTCGCCTGATACGCCTCGCCGACCGGCACGCTGCGGTAGAAACACGAGCGATAGCCGACGTGGCAGCTCGCGCCACCGCCGGCGACATCGACTCGCAGCCAGACGCAGTCCTGATCATCGTCGATCAACAGATCACGGACTGTTTGCACGAGACCACTGCTCGCGCCCTTGTGCCAGAGCAGCTTGCGGCTGCGGCTGTAGTAATGTGCTTCGCCGGTTTCGATCGTGCGACGCAGCGCTTCGGCGTTCATGTAGCCCTGCATCAGTAATTCGCCGGACGCATAGTCCGTCGTGACGACCGGGAGCAGACCGTTGTCGTCAAATTTGGGTGCCAGCTCGTGGCCTTCCTCGACCTGTTCGATGCTGGTACGGGCAGCAAAATGCGGTTCCGCCATGCGGACATGCTCCTCAATTTCGGGGTTCGGCGCTCATTATACGGCGCTTCGAGGCTGCTGTGGCAGTCCGTCCGCATGGTAGAATGGCAGGTCAGATTTGGTAACGATGAGACCGGTTTCAAGATGCCCCTGCAGTTATACGACACCTACCACGGCGAAAAGCGTGAATTTGTGCCGATCGACCCGGATCGAGTCACGATGTACGTCTGTGGGCCGACCGTCTATAACTACGCGCACATCGGCAATGCTCGGCCGCCCGTCGTCTTCGATATCCTCTCCCGCTTGCTGCGGCGCCGCTACAACCTCGTTTATGCGCGCAACATCACCGACGTCGATGACAAGATCAACCAGGCATCCCGCGAGACCGGGCGCGATATTCGCGACATCACCGATGAATACACTGAGGCCTATCTCGCCGATATGGGGGCGCTTGGCGTGGAACCGCCCGATATCGCACCCCGTGCGACGGAGCATATCGCTGAAATGCAGACGATGATCACTGAGCTCATTGACGGCGGTTTCGCCTATGCCGCAGAAGGCCACGTGCTATTCAATATCGAGCAATTCGACAACTATGGCGCGTTATCGGGGCGTGACCTCAGAGAGATGATCGCCGGCGCGCGGGTCGAGGTCGCGCCGTACAAGAAGCATGCGGCCGATTTTGTACTATGGAAGCCATCGGATGCAGATACGCCTGGCTGGGACAGCCCATGGGGCAGAGGTCGACCCGGTTGGCATCTCGAATGTTCCGCGATGATACGAGCGCACTTGGGCACAACCATCGACATCCACGGTGGCGGACAGGATTTACAGTTTCCGCATCATGAGAACGAAATTGCTCAGAGCTGCTGCGCGAACGGTGGTGCGCCGTTTGTGAATTTCTGGATGCATAACGGATTCCTCAATATGCAGAGCGAAAAAATGTCGAAGTCGCTCGGCAACGTACGACTGGTGCGCGAGTTGCTCGAAGAGGCCGACGGCGAGGCGATACGTCTGGCATTGATGTCCGCGCACTATCGCCAGCCATTGGATTGGCAGTCGACAACACTGCCGGATGCCACACGCAAACTCGACCGACTGTATGGCGCATTACAAAAAGCCGATGGGGCGGATGCCAGCGTCGATGCAGCGCGCGCCGGAAAGCTCGTTGATAGTTTTCTCGCTGAGCTTGAAGACGATCTGAACACACCACGTGCATTGGCCGAACTGTTCAATATGGCCCGCGCATTGAATCGCAGCGAAGACGCCGCCGAAACGTCAACGATTGCCGCGGCGATGCGCGAAAGTGGCAAATGCATCGGCTTGTTACAACGTCCGGCAGACGACTGGTTTGCAGCATCCAGGGCGAGTGACGGGGATAGTGCCGCGATTGAAGCGGCGATCGCCGAGCGTGCAGCCGCCAAGGCGGACAAGAACTATGCTCGCGCCGACGAGATTCGCGATCAGCTGCTGGCCGATGGCGTGCAGATCAGCGATGGACCTGAGGGCACAACATGGCGACGCGTGCAGGCGGGGGACGCATAATTTGGATACCGCTATCGCCAATATAGAGCAAGAACTTATTGACGAGTTCGCGTTGTTCGACAACTGGATGGACCGCTATCAGTATCTGATCGACTTGGGGCGTCATTTGCCAGCGTATCCGGAGCACGAACGTGCCGAAGCTGACAAAGTGGCCGGCTGTCAGTCGCAGGTCTGGTTGCAGGCGAGCGGTGATGCCGAGCAAATGCATTTTCGTGCGATCAGTGACGCCGCCATCGTCTCGGGGCTGATTGCGTTGCTGATGCGTTTGTACGATGGACAGTCCGCGCAGGCGATCATCGATTATGAACCGCGCTTCGTCGCCGGGCTCGGGCTCGACAAGCATCTCTCGCAAAACCGTGCCAATGGCTTACATGCCATGATGCAGCGCATTCGTGCCACAGCGGCACACATGTCAGGCGATGCAACCGTCTAAGCATGCTTGGCACATTCGTGTCGCCTGCGTTTTGCTGCGCGGTTACCAGACCTTGATTTCACCGCTGCTCGGCGATAACTGCCGATATCAGCCAACCTGCTCACAGTACGCCAAATCGTTGCACAGCCTCGATGGCATACT
>JBCAZB010000195.1:0-5447 GCA_038533315.1 Pseudomonadota bacterium
ATGCGCTCACTGATACAGCGTATGCTGAAGTTCACGTGTTTCAGTGAGCGCATGCTCAACATGCGCGTTTTCTGCTGTCAGATAGTCGATAACTTCAGCCGATTCACGCTCGCGCAACCAGAAAAACGGGTCATTGCGAACGCCGTGTTCACTCTCGACCGGATGATCACGTCGCAGTGCCTGCGGCGGGCGGCGTGTCGAGTCGGATTGGCTCAACGAGCGTCAGCCACCGCGGCAGCCGCGCTATCGCCGATCAGTGGGTAACGATGCCGATGACGGATCACCAGCGCCAGCAAACAACTCCAGGCAATCACAGCCATGATGAACAGCAAAGGATCACCGCCCTCCTTCGCACCCGGGAACTCGACAGCGACACCGAGCGGCGTGAACAGATGGAAGAAAATTGCGCCGCTCAAAATACCAAGACCAAACAACGCACCCCAGTGACGGGTTGCTGGAATCAGTAGTAATGCACTGGCGATGAGCTCGGCAATGCCGACGCCATAAGCACCATAGGCCGCGAAACCCGCGCCGAGACCGGATAGTCCGAGACTGGTTATCCAGGCACCGATCGTATCGAAGATATAAACGGTTTCGTCAGCATCGCTGAATTTGAAGGGCAGTGATTGTAAGAACACAAACACCGGAATGGCGATCAAAACAATAGCAACAAATTTTTTCATGATGTCCCCCTCTCCCCAGCGGGAAAGATCAGGTGGTCAAAAACGTAACAACGCAGAGCCCCATGTAAAACCGCCACCAAAAGCTTCCAGTAACAACATCTGTCCGCGCTGGACTCGACCATCCCGAACCGCGGTATCCAGCGCCATCGGCACCGAAGCTGCGGAAGTATTACCATACTCCTGAACCGTCAGAACAACCTGCTCCATGGGCATCCCCAATCGCTTCGCAGTCGCTTTGATGATCCGAATATTCGCCTGATGTGGAATCAGCCAATCGATGGCTGACTTGTCGATCTGGTTCGCCTCCAGGGTCACGTCTACAATGTGCTCTAGTGTCTTGACCGCCACTTTGAACACTTCATTACCGGCCATTTGAATAAAAGCTTCGCCACGCACGACGTCTTCGAGTCGATGCGAAGGCCCCGCAGGCATTTTCAAGAGCTCCCGATAACGACCATCCGCGCCGAGATGCGTTGAGATAATGCCCTGCTCTTCGTCTGGCTTCAGGATCACAGCGCCAGCGCCATCGCCGAACAACACACAAGTATTGCGGTCCGTCCAATCGGTAATGCGAGACAGCGTCTCCGCACCGATAACGAGCGCACACTTAGCCGCGCCGCTCGCAACGTATTTGTCGGCCACACTGAGCGCATAGATGAACCCGGTGCATGCCGCTTCAACACTCATCGTTGGACAAGGATTAATTCCTAGCGCTTCCTGAATCAAACAACCAACGTTGGGAAATACGAGATCCGGTGTGGTGGTTCCGACAATCAAAAAATCGATTTCTTCGGGCGTGATACCAGCAGACTCAATCGCGCTGCGCGCCGCCTCGATCGCCAGGTCAGACGTGTTCTGATCATCGGCCGCGATATGCCGGCGCTCGATACCCGATCGTGAGCGAATCCATTCATCACTGGTCTCGACCATTTTCTCAAGATCCGCATTGGTCAGGATTTTCTCAGGCGCGTAGCTGCCCGTGCCGACAATTCGTGAGTACATAAACCTAGCTCTCTCCGTTCAGTCGGCGCTTGATATCGGCCGGCAAGTTATCCGCAAGTTCGAGAATAGCGGTCTCGATCGCATGCTCAAAAGCGACCGCATCCGCACCGCCGTGGCTTTTCACGACAATGCCGTTCAACCCTACCAACGATGCACCATTATAAGCTCTGGGGTCCGTCCGTGCCCGTAACCGCCGTAGCGCAGGCAACGCGACCAGCGCCTGAAGCCTTGATAACAAGCTGCTTGAAAAGGCTTCACGCAGAAAATCACCGATCAGTTTCGCCGTACCTTCCATTGTCTTTAGCGCAATATTGCCAGTAAATCCGTCCGCGACGACGACGTCTGCATGACCATCAAACAACGTGCTGCCTTCGACGAAACCAACGTAATTGACATCGCCGTTGGCGATCAGGGCCGCTGCATCACGGATCTCGTCGCGGCCTTTATTGTCCTCACTACCGATGTTCAGCAGTGCCACGCGCGGCGCATCAATCGTCATGAGACGACCCGCCACAATGCTGCCCATGACAGCGAATTGATAGAGCTGCTCCGCGCTACAGATTGCGTTGGCGCCAACGTCGAGCATATAGAGATGACCGTCTCGCGTGGGTAGCTCAGCCATGATGGCCGGGCGATCGATACCCGGCAGCGTCTTCAGGACGAACTTGGCGATCGCCATGAGTGCGCCTGTATTCCCCGCACTGACGCAGGCATCCGCCTCGCCGGACTTAACGAGATCGATCGCCATACGCATCGACGATTGCTTTTTCTTGCGTAGCGCATCGACTGGCGACTCATCCATCGCGACGACTTCTGGCGCATGCAGCAGACGGACCCGCGCGGGACGATCAGGCCAATAGGCCGCGATTTCCGGTTCGTCGCCAACAACGACGACAGCCAGATCCGCATGGCGTGGCAGGACGCGCTTTAGTGCGTCGATCGCAATGCGAAAACCCTGGTCACCGCTCATTGCATCGAGCGCCAGGGTCTTCGAAAGTTGGGACATCGGTGTTGCGGTCAGCAGCTGCGGTCAACACGCAGCGCTGCTAGCGTCAGCGGCAACAAAACGCCGCTTAAGCCTTACTCTTCGTCGGTATCGATTACCGGCGTCGCGATAACCTGCTTGCCACGGTAGAAACCGTCCGGGCTGACGTGATGTCGCAAGTGCGTCTCGCCAGTGGTCGGTTCGACCGACAGCGTCTTACCTTTCAATTTGTCGTGGCCACGGCGCATGCCGCGGGTAGACGGCGTACGCCGGCTTTTCTGAACTGCCATAGTTTTTCTCCAAAAATTCTCAAGACGGCCCGGTTACCGAACCACTACATTCATTCTTTGCGCGCCGCCATCATCGCTGCGAGATCCGCGAAAGGCGTTTGCCGATCCGCGTCAACGCCGCCAGATACCGGCGTGGCCTCTTGCGCGAGTAGCCCACAATCTTCCAACCGCTCGTGTCGTAGCACCATCGGCAGCTCCAACGCGACAAGTTCATCTGTCCATTCGACCAGATCCAGCTCATCTGCATCATGGTCCCAGCGTTCACCAACCAAACCCGCCTCAGCCAATACTTCGTCGGATACCTCCGATGGCGTCAGCAGTACGTCTACCTCGACATCCTGCTGATGGGTCATCAGCTCCAGACACCGCTGGCACATAACACCCACAGTGGCCTGCACTCGCCCGACAAGCCGGCCTCGCGCGGGATGCGCCGCCGGCATGACGGAGACAGCGATACTCGCCTGCGTTTGCAGCGCTGATCCGCCGACGCTATCTTGTCTAGCCGCTGCGTCGATGGCTGCCAGGCGTGGCAGATCCGCGAGTTTGAACGTGCGTTCAAAGCTTGCGCCCCGCCCCGCGGCATCAGCGATCAAGATCACGCTGTTGCCGGTCTTGGAAGCGCTAGTCGTCATAGCCGGCGAATGATAAGAACCACACCGACCATTGTCAAAGAAAAAAGCGTATGAAATCCGAAGATTCCGAGCACTCTGCTGCGACGCACACGACCCTGAACGGCGAGCAACTCACCATCATCCTCGGCTCTTCATCGCGTGGGCGCCGGATGCTGTTGTCACGGGTGATTGACGACTTTGCGATTGACGTGCCGGCGATCAACGAATCGCCGTTGCCCGGCGAGTCACCGAGTACGTTAGGGGCGAGACTGGCCAATGAAAAAGCCCTGGCCGTAGCCGCACGACAACCAGGGGCCTTGGTGATCGGCGGCGACCAGGTTGCGGCCTGCGGGCGACAGCTGCTTGAAAAACCAGAGACAGAATCGAGAAATATTGCACAATTAATTGATTTATCTGGTCGAAAAGTGGATTTCTATACGTCAACGACCATCATTGATACGCGCACCGGGCGCCAATTCAGCCACACCGATCACACCAAGGTTCAGTTTCGAGCGCTTCAGGCTAGCGAGGTCACACGCTACGTGCACCGCGATCAGCCGATGGCGTGCGCCGGAGGCTTCAAGATCGAAGCAGCGGGTGTGAGCTTGTTCGACTACGTTAAAACGGAGGATCCAACCGCGCTCGTCGGATTGCCGATGATCTTCGTTTGTCGGGCGCTACGGGAGTCTGGCGTCACACTCTAGCGACGACGCCCTCTGCGCTCCTCGCTGACTGTAGGCTTGGCGAGAATTGCATCCTCAAACTGACTGAGATCCGACGGTAGCGGTGCGCTAAATATTTGCTCCCCGCCGACACCGTCGTCGAATGCAATAGACTGCGCGTGCAAGAACAAGCGTGGCAGACCCTCTGCTGCCAGCTCCTTGTTACGAGCCTCTTCCCCATAACGCTCATCGCCGACAATCGGGTGACCCATGTGTGCCAGATGAACCCGGATCTGATGCGTTCGTCCGGTTTCCGGATACAGCATCAGGAGAGAGGCATAGCGCCGACACTCCAGCGGCTCAACGCGCGTGCGCGACGGTTTGCCATCGGCTGTCACCATCACATGGCGCTCTCCGCCGCGCCGTTCGCGCACCGATAATGGCGCATCGATAACCGTACCGCCGTGGGGCCAGTAGCCGTCGACCATCGCTTTGTAGACTTTGCTGACGCGATCCTCCCGAAACGCTTCATGCAGGCGACGCAGCGTCGAGCGTTTTTTGGCCAACACCAGTGCACCGCTGGTTTCGCGATCGAGACGATGCACCAGCGCCAAGTCCTGCCAGTCTGGCTGCAGCGTGCGCATGGCTTCGACCACACCAAAGCTGAGCCCACTGCCGCCATGCACGGCAATACCGCCCGGTTTATTGATCACGACGAGCGTCTTGTCTTCGAAAATGACGGCATCACGCAGTCGCTCTGTTAGATGCCGCGGGACCTGCGGAGTGTCGCGAGTCGCGACCGATACCGGCGGGATGCGCACCGTGTCGCCCTGTTTTAGCCGGTCTGCAGGCTTAACCCGGCCTTTATTCACGCGCACTTCACCTTTGCGCAGCATGCGATATATACGCCCCTTGGGCACGCCCGGCAGCTCGCGCTGTAGGTAGTTGTCGATGCGTTGGCCATCGCTGCCTGCATCAACCTCTCGGAAAGACACCTGCGATCGTGTTGCGCTTGGCGGGTTCTCTTTTTCAGACAATGACTTATCCGATTGCTGTTCGACCAAAGGGTTGCTATATTACACGCGAACGGGAGCGATCGACGGTCCGCGTCACGTCGCAACACCGCACCGACTCAAAAGGTGTGGCTGGCGAGACTTTCGCTTAGGACTTGCGTCCCGTCACGGAACAGCCATCGCGCGTCTGACGCTCGAACT
>JBCAZB010000196.1:0-5376 GCA_038533315.1 Pseudomonadota bacterium
CGTCAGCACCTATCAATCTGCGTCAGGTGCTGGGAAGGGTGGTATGGACGAGCTTTGGGATCAGACCAAGGCCGTTTACAACCCGACCGATGACGTGCCGCCAAAGACTTTCCAGAAGCAGATCGCGTTTAACGCCATTCCGCATATCGACACGTTTCAGGACAATGGCTACACCCGAGAAGAGATGAAAATGGTCTGGGAGACGCGCAAGATCCTCGATGACGATTCTATTCAGGTGAACCCGACCGCCGTGCGTATTCCGGTGTTTTACGGGCATAGCGAGGCGGTACATATCGAAACCGCACGCAAAATCTCGGCGGCCGAAGTCACGCAATTATTATGTGACGCACCCGGCGTTACTGTGCTTGACGAGCAGGTTTTGGGCGGATATCCGACGCCCGTCACAGAAGCCGCAGGACAGGATCCTGTATTTATAGGCCGCATTAGAGATGACATAAGCCACGAGAGGGGGATTAACCTCTGGGTGGTGTCAGACAACATACGTAAGGGCGCGGCTCTAAATACCGTGCAAATTGCTGAAATATTGGCGAAAAATTATTTATAAGATATGATTGCCGCGTTTGGGGAAGCCGCAGTTAAGTCAAATGCTTGAGCTTTTCGGCAAAAGAATTGCCCGCGAGAACCGGGTCGGAGAAAACAATATGCTTCGTTGGTTGGCCGCTATCGTTGTTGCGGCGTGTTTGAGTCTTGGACAAAGCGCATGGGCGCTGGGTCTCGGGGAGATCACTACGCGCTCAGCGCTCAATGAGCCAATGGTCGCGCAAATCGCGCTGCTGGGGGCCACTCAGGAAGAGCTCTCCGGACTTGAAATTCGTCTTGCATCCGCTGAAACCTTCGAGCGCTATGGTATTGATAAACCGTCATTTTTGACCGGCTTCAAGTTTCGTGTCCGCCCGGGTGCTCAGCCCTATGTGGAAGTGACCAGCAGCCAGCCTATCAGTGAGCCGTTCGTCACGATGCTCGTAGAAGCCGTATGGCCGCGGGGTCGCTTACTGCGTGAGTACACGGTGCTGCTGGATCCACCGACGTTCAAAGCGCCGGCTGCGGCATCACCTGCACCGGCGATACGATCCGGTTCACAGAGCGCCAGACAGGCCAACCAGGGCAACATTCGCCGATCCGCGCGGGCACAGTCTTCCCCAGCGCCGAGTCGCTCGATCAGCGGCAACGAGTATCAAGTTCAACGCAACGATACCTTGTGGGAAATTGCTCGCAGCATCCAGCCTAATGACAGCGTATCTATCAATCAGGTCATGGTTGCTATCTACGAGGCGAACCCGCAAGCGTTCGCTGGCAATATCAACCGCCTGAACGCCGGTGCCGTGTTGCGGTTGCCTACCGAGCGCGATCTGGTGGCGATCAATCGTTCTGCCGCATTGCAGGAAGTGCGCCGTCAAAACCAAAACTGGCGTGGCGAGGCAGGTGGCTCGTTGACGTTGGTCGCGCCAGACGAAGACACCGGCGTCGCGGCCCCAGCGACATCGAGCAGTGGCTCCAGCAACACGACATCTGCGGTCTCTGGTTCTGATGTCGCAGCGCTGCGTCGCGAGCTAGCTGAGCGTGACAATCAGTTGCGCGTGCAGAACGAAGAACTCGCGCGACTGCAAGCTGCTCTCGCAGAGCGCCAGGCCGCTTCAGACGCACCGGTGTCGACGGATGGTTTGTACGGTGAAGAGTCTGCCGGTGACACGACCGCCGAGACCGCTGCAACAGACACCACGACGCCAGACACTTCCGCGGTGGGCGAAGTGTTCGCTGAAACCGATGACCCGGTTGCCACAGAGGACAGCCAGCCTGCCGACACCGATACAAGCGCCGATGCGACGAGCGCTGAAGCGACAACAGAGGCGCCGGCGCAACCGGCGGCCACGGAACCGCAACGTCGCCCTGCAGCAGTGGTGACAACTCGCGAAGAGCCGAGTCTCATTGAGAAATTGACCGGTAGCATCTGGACCTATGTTGGTGCCGGAGTGCTTGCCATTCTGGCGCTGCTCGGTCTGCTGGCACGTCGCCGGGCAGCCGACGCCGATGACACAGGCACCTGGGAAGCTCTCGACTCATCCGATCTTGAGGATCTGGATGGCACACTCGCGGCCACTGGGCGTCTGCGTGAGCTAGGCAGCAAGAGTGGCGGCGAATCCACACAGGAAACCCCGGCTTTCGAAGATCCCTTCGAATCGACGTCGCCGGTTGATGAAATCTCGCGGGAAGCCGCTGAGTCCGATGCAGCCGCTACGATGGAAGAGCCCGCTCTGCCGAGCGAGGAAGCGACCGAAGAATACTCGATTGAAGATACGTTTAGTTCCGATACGGCGATTAACTTCGATCAATCCGATCCATTGGCGGAAGCTGACTTTCACATGGCTTACGGGCTCTACGATCAGGCAGCGGACCTGGTGAAAGGCGCGCTGGCCGTCGACGCAAACGACAACAAACTCAAAGCGAAACTGTGCGAAATCTATTTCGTATGGGGGAATCAGGACGGCTTTGTCGATGCGGCCAAGAACTTGCGTGGGTCACTGCCGGAAGGCGATCCGGACTGGAACAAGGTCGTAATCATGGGCCAGCAAATCGCGCCGGCACATGAACTGTTCAGTGGCGCCGCAGTTGCTGCATCTGTCGACAGCGATGTAGATATTTCGCTGGACGCAGAGACGATGTTGGCTGAGCAGCTCGATATCGGTGAGTCAACCGGTGGTTTTACCGAAGTCTTTGAGACTTCCGGCGACGGCACGGTTGAGCAGCCAGCCGATCTGTCCGAGATTTCGGGCATTGATTTCGAATTCGATGAGTCATCGCTGAGCGGCAACGACGACGCCGTGGTGACACCGGACGAGACCAGCGCTAGCGGCGTCGATTTCCAATTCGATGGCGAGTCGATCGATGACGGTACCGTCGAGCAACCAATTGATCTCGGTGGTGTGGACACGGCCGACGAGACCCGCGAGGAGCGGACACAGACCGCGGAGATGGACCTGGCCGATCTCGATCTGGACACCGGCGATGTCGAAGCGCTGGTAGATATAGCCGACGACACGGTAGGCACGGATAGCGATCTGCTCGAAGCTACCGGTGCTACGTCGGTGTTGCCGGACGACTTCAAGGTGGAGTTGCCGGATGACGACGCGACCGTGCTGGCCTCTTCAGAGTCTTTTGACCTCGACAAACTGGATGCGACGGGCACAACGGAGATGCCGAGTCTCGATGCGCTCAATGAAGCGGATGCTGACGAAGCGGCGGATGCCACGGGCATTATGCCGATGGGTGCGATTGGCGAGGTCGACATGGACGTTGCGGATCTGACCAGCGAGCTGAGTGTGGATGATCTTGGCGCCGAGGAAGACGCAACCATGGAACAGCCCGCCCTCGATAGTTCGTCGACGATGTTTTCCGAGCAGGTGTTCGGTGGTGACAATAGCGTCGATTCAGCGGCCGACACGGGTCTGAATCTGGCGCTCGAAGACACCGGTGAAACCAACATCGCTGAGGTCGGCACGAAACTCGATCTGGCACGCGCGTATGTAGACATGGGCGACCCAGATGGTGCGCGCAGTATTCTCGACGAGGTACTGAGCGAGGGTGACGATGAGCAGAAAGCGGAAGCACAAAAGCTGCTTGATAACCTGAGCTAGACCAACGCACTGTCGCTGCGCGGTTTCGGTTGACCGTCGTGAGGGTTGCACTGGTTGTTGAATACGACGGCAGTGCCTACTGCGGTTGGCAGAGTCAGAAGCACTGCCGGTCAGTGCAGCAGGCACTGGAAGCCGCTCTGTCGACTGTCGCTGACCAGACCATCACTGTGCATTGTGCAGGGCGCACCGATACCGGCGTCCACGCATGCGCACAGGTTGTGCACTTTGATACGCAGGCGGAACGTAGTGCAAGAGCGTGGATGCTTGGTGCCAATAGCAACCTACCTGACGACATCTGTATTCGGAATGCGACGCAAATCGATGACGGGTTTCATGCACGGTACGATGCGGTTAGCCGGCAGTACCGATATCTGATCTGTAACACTGTGGCACGGCACGCGTTGCACGCGCAGCGATGTTTTGTCGTGCACGAAGCGCTCGATGTGGCAGCCATGGACTTAGCCGCGCAGGCGCTGGTCGGTGAGCATGATTTCAGCAGTTTTCGAGCGGCCGGCTGTCAGGCGAAACATGCGCGCAGGTCTGTCGAAGCCGTGCGTGTGCGACGCACGGCGCAATGGGTTATCGTCGATATTGCAGCGAATGCGTTTCTTCATCACATGGTACGCAATATTGTGGGCGCGCTCATCGATGTGGGAAAACGCAGCGCGCCGCCTGAGACCTTGTCGACGCTGCTAGCGCTCGAGGACCGACGAAAAGCGCCAGCGATGGCCGGTGCAAGCGGCTTGTATCTGTCGCGAGTGTGTTACACCGACTCCGTGAATCGCCAGCTACGGCTCGCAGCGACTTCGCAGTTTCCTGCTGTGTTGCCGCTGGTCCCAGTGGTCGACGAACCCTCGGCGCTGTGTGAAACATCACCCCCTGGATTCAATTGAGTTAAACTTCGCCTATGAGCTGGTTCGAAAAATTAATGCCGTCGCGCATCACGACCGAACGCAGGACCAAATCCGTTCCTGAGGGGTTGTGGATCAAATGTCCGAAGTGTTCTGCCCAGTTGTACCGGGCAGAGCTGGATCGCAACATGCTGGTCTGTCCAAAATGTGGCCACCACATGCGTATGGGCGCGCGCGACCGACTGAACACCTTTTTTGACGAAGGCACTTTTGCGGAGATTGGCGCTGACCTGCAGCCGCAGGATCCTTTGAAGTTTCGTGATAGCAAGCGCTACAAGGATCGCATCGGTCAAGCGCAGAAAACGACGGGCGAAAATGATGCGTTGATCGCCGCTCACGGGCAGTTGTTTGGCGAGCCAGTCGTGGCGGCTGCATTCGAATTTCGTTTCATGGGGGGGTCTATGGGCTCCGTGGTTGGGGAACGTTTCTGCCGAGCCGCCGCGCATGCCCTGGAGCATCGTGCACCGATGATCAGCTTCTCAGCAAGTGGTGGAGCACGGATGCAGGAAGCGCTATTCAGTCTGTTTCAGATGGCCAAGACCAGCTCAGCGCTGGCCGATCTTGATGCGGCAGGGGTACCATTCATATCGGTGTTGACGGACCCGACCACCGGTGGCGTATCTGCAAGTCTGGCGATGCTCGGCGATGTCAATATCGCCGAACCCCAAGCGTTGATTGGCTTTGCCGGCCGACGCGTGATTGAGCAGACGGTGCGCGAAACCCTGCCCGAGGGGTTCCAGCGCAGCGAGTTTTTGCTCGATCATGGCGCCATCGACATGATCGTCGACCGTCGCGAAATGCGTATCCAGATT
>JBCAZB010000197.1:0-5320 GCA_038533315.1 Pseudomonadota bacterium
ACAATGATCTTGCCGATCAGTGGCTTCGTATTGGCTTCGACGCTAGGCCAGCAGTTCTTTCCGGCAGCCGACCGGGATCAATTTGAGATCCAGGTTTGGATGCCGCGTGGCACGTCGATCAATGCCACAGACGCGCTGACGCGTCGAATCGAGGCGCGCCTCAATGACGAGGCTGGCATCACCGATGTGCACTGGATGATCGGCCACAGTTTCCCGACCGTGTACTACAACCGCATCATGCGCGTACGCGGTGACGATAGCTATGCGCAGGCGGTGGTGTTCACCGATAGCGTTGGCCGCGCGAAGGTGCTCACCGAGCGCCTCGGACAAGAGCTTGGTGACGCATTCCCCGAAGCGCGCATCGTGGTGGCGCCATTCTCGCAGGGGCCGCCGCTGGAGGCGCCCGTGGCTTTCCGGATCGAAGGGCCCGATTTGTCGGAGCTCATCAGGCTCGGGGATGAAGTGAGAGCGGTCATGCACACGATTCCGGAGATTGTGCAGACGCGCTCGACGATCGAAGCTGGGTTGCCGAAACTGACCTATGTTGCTGATGAGGTCGCGGTACGTCAGGCGGGACTCACTTTGTCGGAGGTCGCCGGACAGCTGCAGGCCGGGCTTGAGGGTCGCGTCGGTGGCAGCGTGCAGGAGAATCGTGAGTCGTTGCCGATTCGCATTCGTTTCCCCGCGTCCAGTCGCGATGAATTGTCACGTGTTGCCGCAATGAGTTTGGTTGGCAACGGTGAGTCGATCAGCGCGTTGAATCTTGGCGATTTCGAGATCGTGCCTGAGTCATCAAGTATCTCTCGGTTCGACAGCACGCGGGCGAACAAATTGCTCGCGTATTTGCGCCCTGACGCGCTGCCCGTGGATGTATCGAACAACGTCTTGGCAGCATTGGATGCCGCCGGGTTCGAACTCCCAGCCGGTTACCGACTGAGGGCGGAAGGTGATAGCGACGCGCAGGCGGACGCGATCGGCAACTTGACCACCTATTTGCCGATTCTACTAATGTTGATGTTGGCGACGATTATCCTTTCGTTCAGAAGTCTGCGCCTGGCCAGTGTGATTGCTGTGGTTGCCATCGCATCGGTTGGCCTCGGTATGCTGAGCTTGTGGCTTGGCGGTTATCCGCGTGGCTTCAATGCAGTGATCGGCGTAGCTGGCCTCATCGGGGTCGCGATTAACGGCACCATTGTTGTCATTGCGGCTATTCGTGCGGATGCCGCAGCGTGTACGGGTGACACCGAAAGTATCGTTGAGCAAACCGTTGGTGCCACCAGGCATATCGTGTCGACGGTGTTTACGACCATCGGTGGCTTCGTGCCGCTAATCTTCTTCTCTGGCGGTGATTTCTGGCCGCCGTTAGCGGTTGTCATCGCTGGCGGTGTCGGATTTTCGATGACCTTGTCATTGTTCTTCACGCCAGCCATCTATCGATTGCTTTGTCTTTGGGGCGCCAGTCGTGGGCGCCAACTGAGTGCGGCGACTGCAACATGAGTATTTCTAAATCTTTCTTGGTGTGCGCTTCTATCGTCGCACTCTACGGCTGCGCGGTTGGCCCTGATTACGTCGCGCCAGTTACTGATGTCCCAGCCTGGCAAGGTGATGGCGACGAAATGAGCGCTCCCGAGCCCTTCTGGCTTGCGTCTGAGTATGCCGATGAGTATGCGGCGTTGGCTGGCCTGGTCGAACAAGCACTCGACGGCAACAAGGACATCGCCATTGCCCAAGCACGGATCGCCGAATCGCGTGCGCAGCTGACCGCAGCGCGCGGCGCGCGACTCCCCGCGTTGGCGCTCGACACGCGTTACACGGCATTTGAACAAAGTATTCGCTCGCCACAGTCTGCGGGTCCGTTGATCGAGGCTGGCGTCATCCCGCGCACGGGTGAGTTCTACAATGCGTCGCTCCAGGCGAGCTGGGAGATCGATATTTTCGGGTTACGCGCACGCGAAATAGAAGCTGGTTTGGCGGCCATGCTCGCGACAGAGGCAGAAGCTGAGGCGATCGCGTTACAGGTTGTTGCGGAGACCATTAGCGCCTGGTCCGACTGGCAGAGTTTTAGTCAACGAGTCGAAGTCGCAGAACGGAATATCGCGTTGCAGTCCAAAACGTTGGAGATCATCAGTGGCAAGGTCCGGCTGGGTCTTGCGAGGCGGTTGGATGAGGTGCGCGCCGAGAGCGCGCTTGCCGAGCTGCAGAGCCGGTTGCCTGGTCTTCAGGCAGCGACGGTTGGCGCGGCACAGCGATTGGCGGTTTTGCTGGGTACCGATGCCGGCGCTTTGGCGTTGTCGCCGCAGCGTGTGACACCCCCTAAGGATCTTGCCATCGGCACCAAGGCGGATATGTTACGCAGACGTCCGGACCTGCGCATCGCTGAACGGTCGCTCGCAGCGGCAACTGCGCAACAAGGTGCGGCGACCGCAGCGATGTTCCCGCAACTGACGCTGACTGCCGCCGGCGGTTTTGAGGCCGGCGGAGTCGATGATCTATTTTCTGGTGACGCTCGAAACTCAGGCATCGTCCCATTCGTGCGCTGGCCAATTTTTCAGGGTCGTCGTCTCCGAGCTGCGAAAGCAGCTGCTGACGCAAGGCAACAACAAGCACTCGCAAGCTATGAAAAAGCTGTGCTTCAGGCGTTCGCCGATGCGGAAGCGGCGATTGCAGGCCAACGCGCGGCCAACGGCGCCCTCGGTGCAGTCGTCAAAGCGGCGGCATCCGCTGCAGAAGCCGAGTCGCTCGCTAGCAAGCTGTATCAACAAGGCCTGACTGACTACCTGTCGTTGTTAGATGCGCAACGTCAATTGGCGCTGCTCGAAGACGCCGAGATTGAGAGTCGCAACCAAGCGGTGCAAGCCGCGGCACGGCTGTATAAGTCGCTTGGCGGTAGTTGGCAGCCGAATTAAGCGACCACGCCGCAGGTGTCCACATCGCTCAGCCTGGCACTGACAACGAGTGTTTGTCATTGGCCCTGGGGTGTCGTTGATTCGTAACTTCGACCTCGTTCATTGAAATGTCGTAGGTCGCGTGCTGTAGTCAAGATCCACTTGAGATTGGATTGACAGGCGATACAGCCGATCACGCGATGCAAACGGATCAGCAGACCAGCGTCCAACAGTCTAGGCTTGCCAGTGCTCTGGTCGGCCTCGCGTTGATGCTCGTGATGGTTTCGGCATCGGCCGCGCCGGCGCCACCGCCGAATCCGTTTGCGGAATACGAAAAAGCAGGCATGCGATTCGGTGAGATTCGCATTCAACGCGACCCGATTTTCGATACGTCCCAGCCCAAAGAGAACAAAAGGCTTTACCGCGCTGCAAATCGGATACATATCCTTACCCGTGAATCCGTGCTTCGTGGTCAGTTGCTTATCGCCTCGGGAGAATTGGTCGATGCGCAGGCGGTCGAAGAAACCGAACGTGTCTTGCGCAGAAACAACTACATCTATGACGTCACAATCACGCCAACGAAAGTGGCAGAAGGCGTCGTCGATGTATTGATCGTCACACGCGACAACTGGACGTTGTTTCCGCAAATCGGTTTCTCACAGCAGGGTGGGCAGACTGAATATGCGCTCGGTTTGCGTGAGTCTAATCTGTTCGGTACCGGCGCATCGCTTGGATTCAGAATCGAGGACGACGGCGATAGAGAGTCCAGCCTCCTGCAATACAACAATAGAAACGTCAGGGGTACATGGTGGCGCTTTGAGGTTGGTTATCGGGATAGTGATGATGGCGATGGGCAGCGGCTGCGGATCATACGCCCGTTTTTTTCTCTCGATACCAAGTACAGCGCTGGGCTCGATGCGACGGCGGTGGTTCAAGAAGAGCCGTTGTTCAGTTTTGGCGATGAGATTGCCGAGTATCAACGCGATCAGTTGAGTGTGAATCTTTGGTATGGCTGGTCAAAAGGTCTGCAAGAGGGATGGACGCGCCGCTGGCAGCTCGGTTTCCGCATCGATGACAATCGATTCGAGGAAGTTGTCGAGCCCCTACGCTTGTTGGTCAGGCCAGACGATCGAGATTTGCGCTATCCATACGTTCGCTATGAGGCGATTGAAAATAGATTCAAAACGGTGACGAATGTCTCGCGTATAGCGGTGACGGAAGATCTGTTTCTCGGCACGCGGTACAGCGCCGCACTCGGCTGGTTTGGCGCCAGCACAGGCGCTGATCGGGATGGCGCTGTATTTGATCTCGACTATCTGACAACGCGCGGTGACCCCGAGCGCTGGCTTTGGCGCTGGCGCGCAATGAGCTGTGGCCGAATCGAAACCGGCGAACTCAAGAATGGTCGTTTTACCCTTGAGTCTGAGTTCGTCAGGCGTCAATCACCTACACGACAATGGGCCATCAAACTTGAGTCGACGGTGGCGCATGAGCCGGATCTCGATCAGCCGGTTTTGCTTGGTGGGTTAACGGGGTTACGCGGGTACGACCGCGCGTTCGGCAACGGCGACGCACGCGCATTGCTAACGTTGGAGCAACGTGGGATCACGGATTGGTATCCATTTCGGCTCTTTCGTGTTGGTGGTGCTGCATTCGTCGATGTAGGGCGCGTCTGGGGGAACGACGTTGCAGGTTTGTCCACCGACAAACTGTTGACCAATGTCGGTGTAGGCTTACGGTTGATGAGTACCCGCGCGTCGAGCAACCGCATGCTGCACATCGATTTCGCGTGGCCGACAACGCGCGACGTCACAATCGATAGTGGCTTACAGGTGTCGATTCAAGGCAAGCGCGGGTTCTGATCTAAACCCATGCTCAGCGCCGTTTGCGCTGCACCGTCCACATTCTCTAGACTAAACCCTGCGGGACGGGAGAGAGTCGGTGTCTGAACAATCACGATGGCGTTGGATCATGCCGATCGGCGGTGGCGCGTTGCTGCTGGTCGCTGGTATTGGGCTCGCGGGTTTTTTCAAGCTGGTTGGTACTGTGTCGAGCGGTGCTGGTGCAGGCTCGGCACTCTGGTTTGACTACGTATTAATCGGGGTTGCTTTGGCTGCACTGGCGTTTGCCGGGTGCAGCGTTATCTTCTCGTGGCTCTCTGGTCGGACGCACAATATCGTGCCGGGGCCAGCGTTGTATCTGCTTGGACTTGCGATGGCGACGTTTGGCGCTGAGGCGGCAATACTCGGTGACTTGACGGTGGGTCTTGGCTTGCTGCTCTTGGGGTTGGCAATCGTATGGCTTGAGTACCGTAGCGATTGGCTGTAGCGACGCGTCATTGGCGTCAACGCCGCTAGGCCACGTCGTCAATAATGGCCGCTAACTGCGTTAGCTGTTCACCGCAATCGCCACCGACTTTCAGTGTTGCGAGCTCA
>JBCAZB010000198.1:0-5318 GCA_038533315.1 Pseudomonadota bacterium
CGCGGCGTTAGTGCCGCTCAGCGGGGTAGCCCGAATCTGCTCTTGCAGCTCTTTTGTCATGATGTTGCGGCCCGTCAAAGCGGACGCATGTCCCTGATTTGTTGCGATTTGGTATTGGTCTTATCGACACGCCGGCAGTTTACTAAATACCTACGGGCATTGGAACGAAATTCGGCCGAATCCTAGTGCGTTTTGCCTCATAATTTCGTCGCATTGTGACGCAGCCGATATCACGTTCCGTGACCTGGCTCACATTCCCGGTTTTACGGGCCAATTACGCTCCTGGTTTTATGACACAAAAATGTGGAGTGCGATGATGAAAACCCAATGGATCGCGGCGACATCTCTCGCCCTTAGCCTGGTTGCGGGGAGCGCAGCAGCAGACGACGACAATCTCTGGCTTGGCTTACGAGCCGGTACCCAAGGACTTGGCCTCGAAGCAACCTGGCGGCCAGTGCCCTATCTGGACCTCCGCGCTGGCTTCAACACGTATGACTACGACACGGACCGAGAAGAAGCGGGCATCAACTATGACGTTGATGTGGATTTATCCAGCGCCTATCTGACTCTGAACGCGCGCGTGCCGTTGAGCCCGTTCCGATTCTCTGCCGGACTGGTTGCCAATGGCAATGAAGGTGGCTTCATCGGTACCGACACCGGCACCTACACCATCGGTGGTGAGACGTTTAATGCCACCGACGTCGGCACACTTCGTGGCAAGGCAACCTTTGACTCGGTGTCGCCCTACGCCGGCGTTGGGCTCGATTTCCGTGTTTTCGATACCTTTGGCCTACACTTCGATGCTGGCGCCATGTACCAAGGCGAAGCAGAGCTATCACTGGCTGCGGATGGCGCATTGTCATCGCAACAAGCGTTTCAGGATGCGCTTGAACGCGAGCGCATCGAGTTGCAAGACGAGATATCTGATTACAAATGGTATCCAGTCGTGGCCGTCGCATTCTCAGTTAACTTCTAAGTAACATTGCGCCCGGCCACCGCCAACGGCAGCCGGGCGCATCACCCTCGCGACGACACCACCACTGGGCGACCGGTATCGCGCCGACCCGGTCTCACGCTAGAAGCCCCCAAGGCCACGCAACAAGGACGGCATGGCACAGGGCCCACCGGTTCAGCCAGGCATTCAACAGAATACCGCTTAGACGCACCGCTGTGAGTTTCTTTTATGGATATTTTTCAATATGTTACTAGCTTTTTATTAAGCTATTTCTCATTGCTGTGAAGACTCGGACTATCCCCTCACGCTACACTACGCGCGTACGTTAAGTTTCCGTTCAGCTAACGCGTGCTAGCTTTTGTGCCGTACTCAGAGGTACGTTTCAGGGCATCGAGGGATACGCTATGAGCATGACAATTCGCCAAAAATCGAGAGCAGCACGCTGGACCGCAGCAATCGGTGCAGCGGCTATTGCCTGTTCGCTCGCCGTCTTGCCGGTCACGACAGACGCACAAGAGGTCGTTGAGGCGGCACCTGATGCGATTCTGGACTCGGCTCAGCTAGATACGCTGGTCGCACCCATCGCGCTGTATCCAGATGATTTGCTAGCAATTGTGCTGCCCGCCAGCACCTATCCTTTGCAGGTCGTGGAGGCGCAGCGGTTTCTCGTCGATAATCAAGGCAACGCCAACGCGGAACCTGACCCCGCATGGGACGATGCCATCGTGGCGATGCTGAATTACCCGGAGGCATTGGAGCTACTCAACGACGACCTCGACTGGACTTGGTCGCTTGGTCAGGCCGTATTGTCTCAGCAGGGTGATGTCATCGAGGCGGTAGAACGCTTTCGTGACGATGCCTATCTTGCGGGCAATTTGGCCTCAGACGAGTATCAGACGGTGACGCGCGAAGCCGAGCGGGTCGTGATCGAGCCGGCAGACCCCGAAGTCATCTATGTCCCCTACTACGACCCTGTGCAGGTTGTTGTTCGTCAGCCACGCCCGGTGTTTTTCTATCACCCTCGCGCCTACCCGCTATATTACTACCCATATGCCGTAGGCCACCGGTTCTATCGTGACCCATTTTTTTGGGGCGTGAGCACCGCATTTTCGATCTCATGGCGCAATCGATACTTGCACTTGAGTTACTTCGATACGATTCATCATCCTTTCTATGGATACCGATTCAACAATCGTCGGTTCTTCCGCCATCGTCATAGCCGTGACTATTTCGTTCGTGGTGGCACGGGACGGTTTGATCGCCGCGGCAACCACTACCGCTGGTACCCGAACCGGTTCCATGGTGTAAGACCGAATTACCGCCGCCATAGCCGCGCGGGTCGACAGCTGACGTATCGCAACGACGGCTACACACGGAATCGCACAGTCGAACGTCAAGCGCGAAATCGCTACACGGGTGACCGTAACCGTCTGGGTAGAAATGACACGCGCCGCCGCGACATCGACCGGAGCACGCCGCGGAATCGTTTCTCAAGAGGGAGTAATAACCGAAATGGCGCGACTGCCAACTCGCAGCGTAACCGTGCCGCAGCCAATACCGCGCAGCGCAATCGGTTTTCGTCGGATGCGCGCAGGCGTGACACCACCGCCAATCGCAACAGCGGTCGCACAACAGCGCGTACTGAATCCGATCGGCGGATTCAAAATCGAGCGCGCAGTGGCCAAACCGCGAACAGGACCAGGGGCAGCAGCAGCCGGTTCACAACTCAGAGCCGTTCCCGCGCTAACACAACGACCGCAAGACGGAACGACGCGCGTGTCAGAGACAATCGCGCAGCGATACAACGTGATCGCACGGTGACCCGATCGCAGACCCAACGCAGTCGCGCGGCAGCGCCTCAACAGCGTCGCGCAACGCCACAGCGGCAGGTTCAGTCTCGGCAAGTTGCACCGCAGCGCCAGTCGCGACAGTCCTCGCGCAGAAGCGAAGCACGCGCGAGCAATCGAAGCTCGCAACGTCAGGCAACACGGTCAAGCCGTTCTAGTAGTCGGGCCCCTGCCCCACGGAGCCGCTCATCGGCGAGCAGTCGTCGCTCTAGCGATTCGAGATCCAGGCGCAGCAGGAACTAGATCGACAGCAGGTAGAGTCGCAAAGGGAGCCAGTTGGCTCCCTTTTTTTGGGCGCGCTGACGTATCATTGCTTTTAGAAAAAGATGCAACGCAGCCTACACGAAAGAAGCGCCCGTAGCTCAGATGGGTGAGTGACGCAGAGCGGTAGCACTGCTTTCGCCGTCACGAACGAGACGAGCATGCAAGCGAGTCTCCGGATTCGAGTGACGCAGAGCGAAAGCACTGCTTTCGCCGTCACGAACGAGACGAGCATGCAACCGAGTCTCCGGATTCGAGTGACGCAGAGCGAAAGCACTGCTTTCGCCGTTACGAACGACGCCTGCACAGCAGGCGGCCGGGTCCGAGGTCGCAGACCGAGGGATGGACACGTATTATTTCCGCTAGGAAAAGGCTCAACGAAGCGTACACGAAGGAAGCGCCCGTAGCTCAGATGGATAGAGCACAGGATTCCTAATCCTGGGGTCAGAGGTTCGAATCCTCTCGGGCGCGCCAGACACGAAAAATGCCCTTTTTTAGGGCTTTTTTGTGGCTTGCCGATCGTGAGATTCGAACCTCAGGTTCGACCCGAGGCCGGCTTTGCCGGCGGGCAGACGGAGGCGCAGCGCGCCGACGAGGTGGCGAAGCCACCGTTCCATCCTCTCGGGCGCGCCAGACCGTCTTTTCAGTTATCACGAAGCCAACGGCAGACTTTCAGTCGGCTGCCATATGCGGATCATCTCTGCGAGCAATCGCAATTTGAAATGATCACTCAAGAACAACCGCTCTACCCTCATACCGTCGCCTCGCTCAAAACCGTCACTGGTCGCCTGCAAGAAACGACTGAGGAGATGCTCAAACGCCTGGCGATGTGCTTTATCGGCCCGCTTCTCTACATCAATAAACGCGCCCGCCAATTGTGCTGCCGCAAGAAAAACATCATGCATTGCCGTTAATTCAGCGCCATCGACGCTGCCACTGACAGTGATACGAAATGGCAGTTGGCAAGGCTTATCGCCGCGGCGCGTTTGCTGCGCGACAAGGCGTTGAAAGAAGACCATACTTTCCGTCGCGAAAGCGCCGATGTTAACCAGTCGAACGTGAATGACTTCGTGCCGATGGGTGGCAATTCGAAAACATGATGAGCGCTTCTCTCGCTGATCGATGCGCAACACCGCGGTGTCGGCTACTGCATAGCGGGCGACTTCATGTTGCAACGCTTGTAGTCGACCGTCGAGCCGCTCAGCGAAGTGCGCGAGTAGGTCTGCATCATCACTATTGCTGAACACCCGGCGGACAAATAGCACGCTATCGGCAATAGCGGCACGATAACGCACGATGATGGCTGGCGCCATGTCCGGATGCCTTCGAGAAAGATCGCGTACACGTCGCAACAAGTAAGCGCCCAATAAGGCTAACTTGTTGTCGCCTTGCTCGAAAGCGGCGCTACATGCGGTTGTGGATTGACCGCTGGGGAACTGTCGCTCGAGCCGACATAGAACATCTCGCGAAAACACGCAGTGCGCATTACTCTTGATGCCGCCGCGAACATCGGAGACTTGTACAAGCCGCCAAGCATTGATGGTGGGCCTAGCGTAACGGTGCGTCGCTTTTGAGGGCAAACGCTTATTCCATTCCATATTTTGCATACCGAATCACTCCTTGATCTGGGACGTACAGGATGGCTGGGTATTGTTCGCGGAATCTAATTTTTGCCTAAAATCACAAAGTCCATGAGAGTCGTGTCATTCGAACTTGACGTAATTCTATCTAGACATCTAGTAGATTATGTTCAAATTGTGACCGCCTTCACATTAAAACCGTTCTTTCAAAACGAGGAATGACCATGCGAGTCCGGGCCGCAACGACAGACGATATCAACACGATCACTACTTTTAACGTCATGATGGCGAAAGAAACCGAAAATAAGGTACTAGACGTCACCACACTCACCAAAGGGGTCACGGCAATCCTTAACGATCCGTCGAAAGGACGTTATTGGCTCGCTGAAAACGATCACGACGTTGTTGGCCAAATCATGGTGACCTGGGAATGGAGCGATTGGCGGAATGGTTATTTCTGGTGGATTCAGAGTGTTTACGTCGCCACCAACGCGCGTCGTGGTGGTGTGTTCTCGCTTATGCTTACAGAAGTGATCGACGCAGCGAAAGCATCGGGCGACGCAGTTGGTGTGCGACTGTATGTTGAAAAAGACAACATCGCCGCCATCAAGACTTACGACCGGGCCGGCTTTGAGGATCCCAACTATAGGCTGCTTGAGTTAACGATCACCAACA
>JBCAZB010000199.1:0-5297 GCA_038533315.1 Pseudomonadota bacterium
TAAGCAACGAGGAAGGACGCCGCACGTTTGATTATCAGGTCAGCCAAGATCTGCTAGATCCGGAGACGGGTTATTTGAAGTTCTTGCCAGCGATTCGATTTTTCTATCGCATACGTCGCGGTGTCGCAGCAATTACTGTCAATCGCAGACTACGCGGGGAATCGGCACCGCGAGCAAATCGTGATGTTGCTGTTGATGTGCAGCGTGCACGGCTGGCGAACGATTTCCAGGCCTACCGTGAATTCACGGCGATCACGGCACCGACGCCAATGACGCTCGTCCGCAAAGTACTGTTCTTTATCTTGAGCGGTTTGTTGTTCGCTTGGGCATTCGGCCTCATCTTCTCACCGGTTTTTGGCGTGCTGTTGTTGGTCGTCGTTGCGATTCATGAACTGGGTCACTTGCTGGCGATGCGGATCTTTGGCTACCGAGATTTGAGTGTTTTCTTTATCCCACTGTTCGGGGCACTGGCGAAGGGGCGCAAACCACGTGCGTCGTTGTACGAGAAGACAGTGATCAGTCTTGCCGGCCCAGTACCCGGCTTACTGGTCGGTGTCTGGCTGATCGAGCATTACGGCACAAGCAATCGCGCTATGTTTATGGCGGGTGCGTTGTTCCTCATCATCAATTACCTGAACCTGCTGCCGTTTATGCCGCTGGATGGCGGGCAGATACTGAACAACGCGTTATTCGCGCGTCGACATCGGCTGCAGGCAGTGTTCACGTTGATCAGCGTGCTGGCACTGTTGGCCGTTGCGGTTTCGTTACGCGAGCCAATTGCTTTCGCAATTGCTATCGCATTGTTATGGGTCGCGAGATCCCAGTTCGTCCGAGCGAAGCTACTCGGCGGCCGAGACCTACGGCCGTTGCAGGGCATGGGCGAAGATGATGCGCTTCGATATGCGCTTCATCAGTTCGATGATCTCCGCAGCCGAGCCGGCCCTTTTCGGTTTCAAATGGTGCGAAGCGTGTTGCAGGAGTATGGTCAGGCACCGCCCACTGTGACGGCGCAAATTGGCGTGTTACTGGTATATGGGCTCGCGTTGGTATCGCCGTTCCTGATGTCCGATACCGTGCTGGTTCTGGTCGCCCGCATCTTTTGAAATTGTGTAGTATCGCTGACGATACTCGTCGTCGCATTGACAGCGGTTGTTCAGTTCAGGCATGATGCCGCGCATCCGATGGCGCAACGCCATCGCCACTCAGGTACCGGCCCATGAATCAGTCAGACTCGATCAGCGCAGTGTTTGCCGCGACGATTCGCGTGCGTCTGACGCAAAGCCGGAACTCAGGGCTTCCTGTCACGCACTAACCGCATCGCGGTAAACCACTAACGCTGACCCGCGTCGGGCGCTTCGCCTGATTGTGCTGTTGTGTATTGCTGCTTATTGGCAGCTCAGGAATTCCTCATGTTGTCTTTACAGGTTCGACGTCGAACACTGAATGTATTGTCGTTATTGCGTGAATCGTTACGCGATGAAGAGCGTGACTACACACGTGGTTCGATACGGCGCGCGCTCGTTTTGCTCGCCATTCCGATGATTCTCGAAATGTCTATGGAGGCGATTTTCGCCGTCGTCGATATCTTTTTCGTCGCCCGTTTGGGCCCCGCCGCCGTGAGCACGGTGGGTATCACCGAAGCGATGATGACGATCTTGTATGCGGTGTCTATTGGCATCGCGATGGCCACGACTGCGATGGTGGCGCGGCGTATTGGTGAAGGGCGCCGACGCGCCGCTGCTGCGGTAGCCGGGCAGTCGCTGTGGGTCGCAGCATTGTTGGCTACACTGATCGGTGTTGTCGGTGGCTGGTACGCCCCGGAATTGTTGGCGCTGATGGGTGCATCGCACGAGGTCATTGCGACGGGGTCGCGTTACACGATGGTGATGTTCGCGGGTTCCGCAAGCATATTTTATCTGTTCCTGTTCAACGCTATCTTTCGTGGTGCGGGTGATGCGACCATCGCGATGCGCAGTCTGTGGATCGCGAACGCCATTAACATTGTGCTCGATCCTTGTCTGATTTTTGGCCTTGGGCCATTTCCTGAAATGGGCTTAACGGGCGCGGCAGTGGCGACCACTATCGGTCGCACCGTCGGCATTTGCTATCAGCTGATGAGTTTGCGTCGCACCCGCGGCCGCTTGCGTATGACGCGACACGCTTTGCGTCTTCGTTGGCCCCTATTGCGGCGCTTGCTACGGGTCTCTGCAGGTGGCGTTGGCCAGTATCTGATTGTGACGTCGAGCTGGGTTTTGGTAATGCGCATTCTGACGATGTTTGGGACACAGGCGGTAGCCGGTTTCACGATCGCGATGCGCGTCATTTATCTCGTGTTCCTTCCTGCCTGGGGTCTCGGCAATGCTGCAGCGACGTTGGTTGGCCAGAACCTGGGCGCAAAGCAGCCGGAACGCGCCGTGCGTTCCGCGTGGCAAGCAACCTGGGCTAACGTCGGATTTATGGCGTTAGTGGCCGTCGTTTTTGTCGGCGTGCCAGAGCTGTTGCTACGGGGTTTCACCGATGATGCTGAAGTCATCGGTATTGGCGCGATGTGTCTGCGCATTGTTGGCGCGGGCTTACCGATTGCAGCGATTGGTATGATTCTGACCCAGGGTATCAACGGCGCGGGCGATACGGCCACACCAACCTGGTTGAACTTCATCGCCTATTGGTTGCTGCAGATTCCGCTGGCGTGGTGGTTTGCGCAATGGTTCGCCGAGCCTGGCGTCGCCTGGGCTTTACTGATCTCGGAGGTGACCTTCAGTATTCTCGCGATCATCGTGTTTCGACGCGGTCGCTGGCAGTTGCAGGATGTCTGAGCGCGCTACGTAAGATGCTGCTCGAAAAACGCGATCGTGCGTTGCCATGCCAGTTTCGCGGCGGCTTCGTTGTAGCGCGGTGTGGAGTAGTTGTGAAAACCGTGTCGGGTATCGGCGTACTCGTGCATCTCGTAGGTGACGTCATGGCGGTTTAGTGCCGCCTCGTAGTCTTGTCGCATCGCATTGACGCGTGGATCGTTCTCGGCGTAGTGCACCTGAACCGCTGCGCTGATATCGGCAACTTTGTCGGTATCGGCAGCACGGCCATAGTACGGGACCGCTGCCTGCAAGTCGTCGCCCATGCGCGTGGCCAGTGCATTGGACATGCCGCCGCCCCAACAGAAACCGGTGACACCGAGCGCGCCTGTCGATAGCGCATGCGCTTTGACAAAGCGCGCGCTGTTTTCCATGTCCTGTGCGAGCTTGCCCGCGTCGAGATTACGCTGCAGCGTGCGGCCTTCATCATCGTTACCTGGGTAGCCACCGACGGGGTAGAGCCCGTCCGGCGCGAGTGCGAGAAAGCCAGCAACGGCAGCGCGGCGCGCAACGTCCTGAATGTAAGGATTCAAGCCACGGTTTTCGTGCATGACAAGTACGGCGGGAAACGGGCCTTCGCCGGTTGGCTGTACCAGATAGCCGCGCATTTCGCCGCTATTGCCGCCCGGTGAGGCGTAGTTGACCCAGGTCGCCTTGATGCGTTCGTCGGTAAACAACACTTCGTGCGCATCTGCATAGTTCGGCAGCATTGCAGCGGCCATTGCGGCGCCCGCCGCGCTGCCGCCCGCGCGCTCGAAAAACGTGCGTCGGCTAATGTGGCCATGACAGTACTCGTCGTACAAATCAAAAACAGTTTCGTCGATGCGCTGATCGGTCATGGCCTTGCTCCTGAATATGCGGACATTGGTATTGGAGTATAGCTGATGGCAGGTCGATGAATGGATGTCCTGCGGGTTCGCTAGTTTTGCTATTTCCGTAACCGTGCAATCGAATAAATGCTGGCCTTCGCACGCGGTTGCCACCATTCCTCGATGTCGAACCCTGCGTCGGTCATCCAGGCGCGATAGTCGGTTTCTTTGAAGATCGCGATCGGCGGCAGTAGTCGCAGTGCTCGGCCGACCGGCGCAATGAAACCAAACCACGGTGCCGTATCGCCGATGCATTGTGAATTGGCGATCAGTACACCGCCCGGCTTGAGCAAATGCCTGAGTTGACGAAACACCGTTGGCAGGTCCGGTAACAAGTGCAGCACGCTGTGGGCCATGATGACGTCGTAGCGATCATCGTCGACAGATAGAGATGCGATATCACTGACTTCGAATGTCACGTTTTCGACGTCTGCAGCGCGTGCCTTCTCGGTCGCGATGCGCACCATCTCCGATGACACATCGACAGCGTGTATGAATGCCGCGTCGTTTGCGTGCCGCAATGCGGTGGAACCCGTGCCGCAGCCGATTTCCAGCACGCGGTCGGTTGGCTGCAAAACGCCCCGGGTCTTTTGCAATTTGATCTCGTAGTCCTCGGCGTTCGGTACTGGCTTGCGCGCATAGCGCTCAGCGATCCGGTCCCAGAAACGCGCGGTGTGTGTACTGGCAGTCATTGTTGTCATTCCGTTGTCTCCCATTGTGACTGGGCGTCATTCTTTCGACCCAGACAAGTCAAACTAGTTCTCGAATACGTGCCGCCGACTTGCGTCTGCAACGGTACGAAGTGAAATCCCGCCTGAGCGAGCCACTGTTGGCATTGCTCTGCGCTCACGCAGTGCGTTCGCCATTTGGTTTGGACATAGGTGCCTAGCAACGACCGTCTTGTCAGGCTGAGAACTACCCACCCGCCGGGACGTAACACGCGGCGCATCTCTGCGAAGGCCGTTGTCGGGTCAGGCAGATGCTCCAATACATGAGCGGCGATGACGATATCGAACGATCGATCGGCGAAGGGTAGTTGCTCGATGCTCGCTTGTTGGATGTCCGCGTCAATGCCACGGCCCGATAGATAGGTACTTGCCGCCGACACCATGGCACTCGATATATCGATGCCGGTGAGCTGGATCGGCACGGGCGAGGCATCGCAAAGCGCAGCCGCGTAGGTGCCTGTCCCCACACCACAATCAAGCACGGCCAGGGTTTTGCCGGGTGCGGGTTGTAGGTGTTCGGCCATTAATTGGTTGAACAGCGCGTCGTACGCGCGGCCATAGCCAAGTCGCCCGACCAGTCGGCCCCAGCGCGGGGCTATTCGGTCGTAGCGACGCGCCAGCTGATCTCGCGACAAGGGCTCGCGGGCCAGTCGCCAGTGCCACGATCCGAGGCGGCCGCCGGCCACTGGGATGTGCTTCAGATTTCTTGATGACATAGCAGTGCTCCTGAACGATGGGCACATTCTAGATATACGAATAACAAATAGAAATTGCGAAAAAACGGATAAGTGGTATACATATTTGTATGAACTGGAAAGCTATCAATTTTGATTGGAATCATGTGCTCG
>JBCAZB010000200.1:0-5289 GCA_038533315.1 Pseudomonadota bacterium
GGCGTCGGCGCCGGCGCTGGCGGCGGTCGCCGCGACGCGCGTCTGCGCATCGAGAAGGCGTTTTTCGGAGCCGAGCGGATCGTGCTCCATGATCTCGCCTTTGAAGATCCAGACCTTCACGCCGATGATGCCGTAAGTGGTTAGCGCTTCCGCGGTGCCATAATCGATATCCGCACGCAGCGTGTGCAGCGGCACACGACCCTCGCGGTACCACTCGGAACGCGCGATTTCCGCACCGTTCAAACGACCACCGACCTTGACCTTGATACCTAACGCCCCGACACGCATCGTGTTGGTGACCGCGCGCTTCATCGCACGACGGAACATGATCCGACGCTCGAGTTGCTGCGCGATGCCCTCGGCGACCAACGTGGCATCGAGCTCCGGCTTGCGGATCTCGTTGATGTTGATGCGCACATCAGCCAGCGGCATATCGACCATCGCTGCAACCTCGCGGCGCAGGCGCTCGATGTCCTCGCCCTTCTTGCCGATGACAATACCGGGGCGAGCGGTGTGCAGCATGATGTTGATCTTCTTCGACGGACGTTCGATCTGAACGCGCGATACCGATGCATCTTTCAGGCGCTTGAACAGGAACGAACGAATCTCGTGATCCTGGCGCACGTACTCTGGGAATGTCTGTGAATCGGCATACCACTTGGAAACCCAATCGCTGGTAATGCCGAGACGGATACCCGTCGGATGTACTTTTTGACCCATACCTAACTGCCTTACTCGTCCGCGACGCGGATCGTAATGTGACTATTGCGTTTGATGATGCGCGTGCCGCGGCCTTTGGCGCGAGCACGGTAGCGGCGGAAGGTCGGTGCCTCGTCGACCATGATCGTCGCTACTTTCAGCTCGTCGATATCCGCGCCGTGGTTATGCTCGGCGTTGGCAATAGCCGACTCGAGCACCTTGCGCAGAATGCCGGCGCCTTTTTTAGGCATAAACGACAAGGTCGTTAGTGCCTCATCGACACTCTTGCCACGGATCATGTCGGCAACCAGCCGGCACTTTTGTGGCGAGATTCGCGCATAGCGTAATTTTGCTGCAACTTGCATCGTGATAACTCCTGCCTAGCGCTTCGTCTTGCGATCCGCGGCATGCCCCTTGTAAGTGCGCGTCAACGCGAACTCACCGAGCTTGTGACCGACCATGTTTTCGGAAATCAACACCGGCACATGCTGGCGACCGTTATGAATCGCGATGGTCAACCCAACCATGTCTGGCAACACCATGGAGCGGCGTGACCAGGTTTTGATGGGGCGACGATCGTTGCTGGCAACCGCTGCATCAACCTTCTTCACGAGATGGTTGTCGATGAACGGTCCTTTTTTTAATGAACGAGGCACGTTAGTTCTTCCTGTCTGATAGTCGTCAGTAACGACAACTGTCTATTTACGGCTCTTGCGACGGCGCACGATCATCTTGTCGGTGCGCTTGTTAGAGCGTGTCTTGTAACCCTTGGTCGGGGTACCCCATGGGCTGACCGGATGACGGCCACCTGAAGTACGACCCTCACCACCGCCGTGCGGGTGATCCACCGGGTTCATGGCTACGCCACGAACGGTTGGCCGAACACCGCGCCAGCGCTTCGCACCGGCTTTGCCGAGCTTGCGCAGGTTGTGTTCGCCGTGACCAACTTCACCGACGGTCGCGCGGCATTCTGTGTGAATGCGGCGCATCTCACCGGAGCGTAGCTTTAAAGTGACGTAAGCGCCTTCGCGCGCAGCTACCTGAGCAACACCGCCCGCGGAGCGGACCATTTGTGCACCCTTACCTGGCTTCATCTCAACGCAGTGCACGAGCGTACCGACCGGGATGTTGCGCAACGGCAAGCTGTTACCCGGCTTGATCGGCGCATCGTCCGAAGACTGGACCGGGGTGCCGACCGCGACGTTCTTCGGCGCCAGAATGTAACGACGTTCACCATCCGCGTATTTGATCAACGCGATGTGTGCGCTACGGTTCGGATCGTATTCGATACGCTCGACAACACCCGGCACGCCGAATTTGTCACGCTTGAAGTCGATGATGCGATAACGCTGCTTGTGACCACCACCGTGATGACGCACGGTAATGCGACCGGTGTTGTTGCGACCGCCCGTTTTGGACTTCTTCGCAACCAGTGCGGCGTGCGGCTTACCTTTGTGCAGACCGGGCGTGTTGACCTTGACGGTAAAGCGACGACCTGGCGATGTTGGCTTAGCTTTTTGCAATGACATAGTTAACTACCTGATGGTGCCGCTGACTTACTCAGCGCCCAGAAAATCGATTTCGCTGCCCTCAGAAAGACTGACATAAGCCTTCTTGAAGTCCGCCCGGCGACCCGGGAAACGACCACGGCGCTTCACCTTGCCCGACTGGTTGATCACGGTGACGCTCTCAACAGAGACTTCGAAGAGCTGCTCGACAGCCGCTTTGATCTCGCTCTTGGTGGCGTCTGTGCGCACTTTGAACGCCACTTGATTCGCCTTTTCAGCAACCATGTGACTCTTTTCCGAGATGTGCGGACCTTGCAGGATGGTCAGCAAACGTTCTTGTCGTAAAGCCTGACTCATGACAAGCGCTCCTCAACCAGCTTCAACGCCGGGACGGTGATCAGCACCTTCTCGAAACGCAGCAGCGTGACCGGGTCGATCGCGGCTACGTCGATGATGCCGACGTTTTTCATGTTGCGTGCCGCGAGATACAAATTCTCGTCGAACGCCTCGTTGACGATCAGCACGTTGTCCAGCGACAGCTTCTTGAGCTGCGCTGCCAGCTCGCGCGTTTTTGGCGCGTCAACCGAGATCGACTCGACAACGACCAGGCGCTCTTGGCGCAGCAATTCAGAGAACAGCGAACGCAACGCACCGCGGTACATTTTTCGATTCACTTTCTGATCATAAGAACGCGGACGCGCTGCAAAGGCACGACCACCGCCGACCCAAATCGGGCTGCGAATCGTACCAGCGCGGGCACGGCCCGTGCCTTTCTGGCGCCATGGCTTAATACCACCGCCACGCACGTCGGAACGGTTCTTCTGACGCTTGGTACCCTGACGTGAACCAGCGAGGAATGCGGTTACGACCTGGTGGATAAGAGATTCGTTATATTCGACACCGAACGCTTGCTCTGAGACTTCGAGCGCACCGGCACCAACAATATCCAGTTTCAGTGACATGGTTTAGGCTCCTGCACGCGTTTTAATAGCCGGGCGAACGATGACGCTGCCGCCGGCGTGGCCTGGGATAGCACCCTTGACCAGAATCAGGTTTTTCTCCTGATCGACACGGACGACCTCGAGGTTCTGCACGGTGCGGCGAACGTTACCCATGTGTCCGGACATCTTTTTGCCCTTGAAGACACGGCCCGGAGTCTGGTTCTGACCGATGGAGCCCGGTGCACGGTGAGAGATAGAGTTACCGTGCGTGGCGTCTTGCATGCGGAAGTTGTGACGCTTAACGGTACCGGCAAAGCCTTTACCGATGCTGGTGCCGATGACATCCACTCTCTGCCCAACTTCGAATATCTCGACAGTCACTTCGCCGCCAACTTCGATGTCATCACCTTCGCCATCAGCCAGACGATGCTCGACGATGCGATCGCCGGCTTCGGTCTTAGCAGCCGCAAAGTGGCCCGCAAGCGCTTTGTTAACGCGCGAGGCTTTCTTGCTACCAGCGGTGACTTGAATGGCACGATAGCCGTCGGTATCGACGGTCTTGACCTGGGTGACGCGGTTTGGCGCTGCTTCAATGACGGATACCGGCACGCTGGCGCCGTCTTCCGTAAAGATACGCGTCATGCCGCATTTGCGGCCAACGAGAGCAATACTCATTTTACTCACTTCCTGTTCACTGACTGCGTTTGGCCAGTGTAAAAAAACCAAAATTCTCAGTCGGCAATTACAATTGACTGCCGCTGCCTGCTGCTTGGGTCACGCCTGCCGGCCATGCCGGTGGTTCGCGAGCAGCCGCGCCTGCCTTGCGGTTCCGAGCCCTGCCAAAGCGGCAGCGACCCTACCGGAACCAATAACCGGCGCCTTTTAATGATCCGTGTACTTTCGAGACCCTGACCGCACGTTGGCGATTTCTCAGGCCTTTACAGAAAGCAGCGCCACCATGTCATTACAGGGTGGCGCTCGGTGCATTCGAGCTCAGCGTAAAACCGCTCTTTTGCGGCGGATTTTGCCCGCTGAACTACTGCGAGCCCGCTATTATAGCGGGGCCGCTGTGTTTTACAACACTAATTTAGCTTGATCTGAACGTCTACGCCGGCCGGAAGCTCGAGCTTCATCAGCGCATCGACCGTTTTGTCGGTCGGATCGACGATATCCATCAGACGCTTGTGCGTACGCAGCTCGTACTGGTCGCGAGCGTCCTTGTTGACGTGCGGTGAAATCAACACCGTGAACCGCTCCATCTTGGTCGGCAGCGGTACGGGCCCTTTGACCGTCGCGCCGGTGCGTTTCGCGGTATCTACGATTTCGCGTGCCGAGGTGTCGATCAAGCGATGATCGAACGCTTTCAGGCGAATGCGAATGTTCTGGTTAGTTGCCATTATCTTTACCCGTTCGCCGAAAAACGGCGTGTTTACGTTACTTTCTATCCGTTATACCGCGCACCAGCGCTGAGCCGGGCGGCGATTCTATACTGTTTTGCCTGCGATGTGCGAGTTTTCTGCGTGAAAAACACCATAAAACTGCAAATTTTCTATCCGCTGGCCCGCTCTGGCTTCTAAGCCGCCTGATGGTCGTTTTCGAGAATGGCTCGCAAGCTGCGCTTTATTTCTCAAAAACGACCCTCAGTCGCCTATGCGTTCCGCCTGTCTAACAAGCATCACGCGAGATTTCTGCGCCAAAAACCACCATCCTGACAGTTACACTGTCGCCGGTCGGGACTGCTCGATAGTCATTACCGAGAATGGCTCGCAAGCTGCGCTCTATTTCTCGGAAATGACTCTCAATCATCCCCGTTTGCCGTCGGCGCTGGCAGTTGGTAGCCCTACCGCCAGCTATTATGATCTCAGTAGGATCTGCCTCGACAGCTACACGTTTCAGCAATGCGTTGACACGTCACGAAGCGGAAGCGTTTCTCGTCTGCCGCGATTGATTAATTTTTCAGGAAATAAAGCGCAGCTTGCGAGCCATTCCTGAAAAATTAGATCGAGAGCGGCAGACCCACGTAAAGACTACGCCCTACGCGAGCCTGCCGACATCTTTTATCACTCGATGATCTTGGCAACGACACCGGCGCCGACGGTACGGCCACCTTCGCGGATCGCGAAGCGCAGGCCATCTTCCAT
>JBCAZB010000201.1:0-5271 GCA_038533315.1 Pseudomonadota bacterium
CTGCAAGCGACTAATGCACCGCGGCTTGCGGTTTACGGCAGCACCGAGACCCACAGTTGGATCTATAAGGCCTGCGAATTAATGGGGCTTGGGCGGGCAGCTTTTCGCCAGGTCCCGGTCAACGATTTGCTACAGATCGATCTGGCAGCTTGCCGCAACCAAATCGTGGCGGATATCAAAGCGGGATGGCAGCCGTTCTGCGTGATCGGCAACGCAGGCACCGTGAATACCGCCGCAATTGATGACCTGCCTGCGCTCCGACAGATTTGCGATAAACATGACTTGTGGCTGCACGTGGACGGCGCATTCGGCTCTCTGGCCGCGTGGCATCCTGAGACCGCCCCCTTGGTAGCCGGTCAGGAAACCGCCGATTCGATTGCATTTGATCTGCACAAGTGGGGCTACATGCCATACGACATCGGCTGCGTACTGACGCGCCGAAGCGATGCACAGGACAACACGTTTGCGACCGCCGCCTCGTACCTTGGCGCGACCCAACGTGGGCTCGCTGTGGAGAACACCTACTTTGCCGACAAGGGCATACAGCTTTCGCGAAGTTTTCGCGCCTTAAAGGCCTGGATGTGCATGAAGGAACAGGGCACCGACCTGCTGGGCAGTCTTATCGCGCGCAATGTGGGACAGGCGAAGTATTTGGGCGAGCAAGTTTCCAACGCGGAGAAGGTGATGCTGATGGCACCGGTATCACTCAACATTGTCTGTTTACGTTATGTCGCTAACGGCTTCAACGAAGAGGAACTGGACGCGCTGAACGAGGAGATTCTTCTACGCATTCAGGAAAGCGGCCGTGCGGTGCCATCGCAGACACGGCTACGAGGCCGGGTCGCGATTCGCGTTTGCATCACCAACCATCGCACGGCTCTAGCGGATCTCGACCGTTTGCTGGATGACGTGACGCGATTTGGCGATATGCTGACGACCTAAACGCTGGCTCAGGCGTGACAATCTGCCAATAAGCCGATCATGGACATCGCGAGCGTCGCACCGGCTAGTGCCGTAATTTGTGCGTGGTCATATGCGGGTGCTACCTCGACGACATCTGCCGCGACAATGCGAGCACCACGCAATCCGCGAAGTATTTGTTGCAGCGCCATCGTCGATAACCCACCGACCACGGGCGTACCGGTACCTGGTGCATAAGCGGGATCCAGGCAATCTATATCTAAGGTGAGATATATGCTGTTACCTGCTGTTTTTTCTCGAATAAACTGAACTACACTGTCTGTCCCCATAGCCTCGGCTCGCTCCGCAGACAACACGTTAAAGCCGTGCGATTCCGGATTGTGCGTTCGAATACCGATCTGAACGGATCGGGCGGGATCGATCAGACGCTGTTGTGCGGCATGGTAGAACATCGTGCCGTGATCCAGCGTTTGTTGGTTCTCCTGCCAGGTGTCCGAATGCGCGTCGAAATGTACCAGGGACAACGGCTCATCGTAGTGAGCAGCGACCGACTTTAGAACCGGATACGTGGCGAAATGATCTCCACCTAGCATCAGCGTTTTCACGCCAGCTCTGTGGATCTTAGCAAAAGCGGTATGTATCGCGTCTGGAAGCCGCTCCGGATTGCCCTGTGCGATCGGGATATCTCCATAATCGATGACACGGATACGCTCGAATGGATCGTACTCCCAGCCGTGCAGCCGATCCCACGCAATCATTGCGGAGGCTTCCCGGATAGCCCGAGGCCCGAGTCTGGCCCCTGGCCGTGATGTCGTTGCGAGATCGAATGGTAGTCCCACGACCGCGACATCGACGCCGTCGAGCGATTTCGTGTAGCGCCGACGTGCAAAACTAAGTACACCTGAAAAGCTCGGCTCCACAAGGCTGGTCTGATCGTCGGGCCGCGTTATCGCCAGATCGATCGGCGATCTAGTTTCGTTCATGCATCACCGGCATGCTGCCGCTGCGTCTGCATCTGGGGCTTATGAACGACATCCTGTATCAACGGCGGCTCGTGCAGCGACGGATGCAGTGTGTGCGCAAGAACTTCCAGCGCGTCTATCAACGCCGGCCCTGCCGCATCGAATATCGCTTTCTCGTTGGTCAAATAGACGCGATGATGTTCCACAGCACGCATCTTGCGCCATTCACGACGAGACGCCAGCATCGCCAATTGGTCCACCGAAGTAGAACGACCTGTAGGATCGCTGGCGACGAAAATTACGTCGGGGTCGAGCACACTGATGCGGTCCCAGTCGCTGCTACCGGAGTTGTCCCGTGCCATGCCCATAAGAGAGCGCCCGCCTGCAAGGGAAATCAACTGCGGTGTCCAGCGACTCGCGCTCAGCGGCGGCTTGAGCTGCTCCAGGAATAGGACGCGGGGCTTTTGTTCGTCCCGAATACGAGAAGCTCTTTCGGCGATTCGGTTGCGTCGGTACCGCAGGCCGCGCAGCGCTAACTCAGCAGCGCTGGTCGCCCCTAGTGCTTGCCCGACCCGCGAGATGTTTTCGAACAAGTCGTCGAGTGTGACGGTCACCAGATGAATCGTGCGAACATTCGGCAATGCTAGATCCACTCGCTCGCCTTGCCCGCAGTCGTCGCTGACGACGACATCAGGTTTCAGGGCTCGTATCTCGGCTGTCAAACGTTGTGTGGCGTCTGACAACATCGGAGCTGGGAATGTGAAGCGCGTCAGGTCCGACAAACGCGCTGGCAGCAAGCACTGCTCCGCCACGCCGACCAACGACGATTCCAACCCTAAAGCGATGACGATGTCCGTTGCCCCCGGCGTCAGCGTCACAATTCTCATAATGTCTTCCGGCCTTTCTTCGATAGAGACATCGAAACAACGCACCGTCCACCAATGCATCGTGTCCCACCAGTCCTCTCGCCCCTGGACTAACGCGACGACCTCACACCGAGAAAGCTACTGCATCTAATCAGCCCCCGCAATGCTTAACGACTTTTCTCGGTTTAAAGCTTCGACAAACCATAAACCTCGCAGCAAAACGGGTGATTCAGTGCCCAAAAACACGCGGACAACATCAAGCCTGCGCAGGATTTCGCCACAATACGACGAACAGGCTGATGGCCGCCAAGACATCGCAGACACTGATCGCGATGTAGACCCAAACTGGCACCGCAATAGCCGAGCCACTGGCTATCCATGAACCGATAGCGCCGATCCACATGCACAGAAACACAAAGTAGCCGAGCCAGCGCAAACCTCGTTGCAACAATGCTGCAAAAACGACGTACAGCACAACAACTGGCAACAGAATCAACCCTTCCCCGGTAAAACCACTGATGACTGCACCGATCAGATGCAGCGCCGCCGATGCAGCAACAGCCGAGGCTGCGCGCGTGTACCAGCTATTGACCTGGCTATCTCCATTCATCGTGTTTCGCCTGCACCTGTTACTGCCTGCGGTATACTGCAAGGAGTCGCATGAATGACGCAAGCACTCGTAACAGGAGGTGTGCAATGAAGCGGGAACTGAATGTCAACGGTGTCAAGCAGACTCTCGACGTCGATGATTCGACACCGTTGTTGTGGGTACTGCGCGAGCAACTTGGCAAAACGGGCACCAAATATGGCTGCGGCATTGCTCAATGCGGCGCGTGTACTGTGCATATCGATGGTAATCCGGTGCGCTCCTGCGTGTACCCGGTTAGTGCCGTGCAAGCGTCTCAGAAGATCACGACGATCGAGGGCTTGTCGCCGGATGTCAGCCACCCTGTGCAACAGGCATGGCTCGAACTGGATACGCCGCAGTGTGGCTACTGTCAGTCCGGCATGATCATGGCCGCCGCTGCATTGCTGGATAAAAATCCAACACCAAGCGACGCCGATATCGACAAAGCGATGACCAACATTTGCCGATGTGGCACCCTCCCCCGCGTTCGCGCTGGCATCCACCGCGCTGCCGAAATCATCAAGGCCGGAGCGAAATCATGAAGATGCCGAACCTGAATCGACGTGAGTTCATTGTAAGCAACGCAGCCGCAGGTGTCGGACTGGCTGTTGGGGTGCTGCCCGCAAGCGCTGGCGCAACCAGCACAGCCGAGATGACGAATGAGGTCAATGCGTGGGTTGTCATTACCCCGGACGATACCGTAACTGTGCGCATTGCTCGATCAGAAATGGGGCAAGGCACGATAACCGGCCTTGCACAAATGGTTGCCGAGGAATTGGACTGCGATTGGAATAAGATCCGTTGGGAATATCCGACACCGGGCACGAACGCGAAACGTGATCGTGTGTGGGGCGGCTTCAGCACGGGTGGCAGCAGTGGTATCCGCGAGAGCCACGACTACGTGCGCAAGGGTGGCGCTGCCGCAAGAGAGATGCTGATTCGCGCCGCGGCGAAACAGTGGCAGGTACCAGTCAGCGAATGCAGGACCGCACAAAGCGTTATCACCCACAACCCAAGCGGCAAAACAGTTCGCTATGGTGATGTGGCCCATCTCGCGGCCGAGCTGACGGCGCCCGACTCAGTCACCTTGAAGGATCCGAGCGATTGGACCATTCTCGGCAAACCGATGCCGCGCCTGGACACGCGAGAAAAACTGGATGGCTCACAGATTTACGGGGCGGACCTGCAGCTGCCAGACATGCTCAACGCCGCGATTCGTCAGTGTCCAGTGCAAGGCGGCACACTCGACTCCTTTGCTGCAGACACCGCGCGGAAAATGCCGGGCGTTGTGGATGTGGTGACCGTTGGCGATAACGCCGTCGCGGTCGTTGCCGAAACCTGGTGGCAAGCCAAGCAAGCGCTGACGCAGGTTACAACAGAATGGAACCACGGCCCTAATGCCGAAGTATCCAGCGAGTCGATTGACGCGATGCTCCAAGAGGGACTGGGTGCCGACGACGCGTTTGTTGGCAATCGCAACGGAGATATCGAGAGTGCACTGGCCTCGGCCGACACGATCGTCACGGCGGACTACAGCTATCCATTCCAAAATCACGCGCCGATGGAACCAATGAACGCAACCGCACTGTGGACTGACTCACGATGCGACGTGTGGTGTCCAACACAGGACGGCGAAGGCACGCGCCGTGCCGCAATTGAAGTGGCCGGCCTCGAACCGGAATTGGTTGATGTGCACAAATTGAGCCTCGGCGGTGGATTTGGTCGCCGCGCTGGCTTCGACGATTTCACTCGCCAGGCGGTATTGATCGCAAAGACCCAGCCTGGACGCCCGGTCAAACTGATGTGGAGCCGCGAAGAAGACATGATGCACGGCTTCTATCACCCGATCACCAAAGCGCGACTGACCGGTGGTCTCGACGAGAAAGGCGATCTG
>JBCAZB010000202.1:0-5248 GCA_038533315.1 Pseudomonadota bacterium
CACGTGCGATGCTACGTGGCGACTGACCGTTACGAAACAGCGTCGCAGCAAACCGACGCAATTCGCTTGCACGAAGTTCGGTCCAGGCTGTGAAGCCATATTTCTCGCACCAGATGACGAGCTTTTTCAGATCGCGTTGGTAGTTTGTCGCGGTGTGGTCAGAGAGTCGCCGCTCCAGTTTCAGATGTCTGACAAACTGGGCGATCAGGTCGATTTCGCTGGCGTCCAATGGCCGCCTCGATGTCAAAACCGCGCGAGAGCGACGCTGATAATCTGACCAATACGCTGTAAGAAATCGACAGACATCGCTGGATGAAAGTGATCCGCGTTGTTGCTGCCAATCGCGAGGAAGCCGATTTCCGCTTCTTCACCTAGCGGTAGCAGCGCAACAGAGCCAATCTCTTCGGCGTTGGTGCGGAACAGAAATTCCCGCTGCGTATCCCGTACCTGCCCACAGCGCGGGTTGCAGCGCTCCAGGAAGGTCGTAAACGGCTGCAGGCTGTCGTCGTCACGTTCGATGATGCGCAGAAAACGCATCCGTGTCAGTTCACCAAAATGCTGCTCCTGACCAAACAAAACGAGTACGGCCTCATCGGCAGAGAAGCTGCGTCGAAGTTTTTCCTCGAGCGTCGATAGGGTGTCCTGCAAGCTGTCAGCGCGCAGCATAGCCAATGCCAAAGCGTGAATTCGATTGGCTAGCGCGTCGTTGCGTCGCGCGAGGCCAACGAGCTCATTGAGCTTTCGCTTCATGTTGAGTTCGTTCGTCCGCAGGGCGGCGACCTGACGCTCAACCAGAGACACGGTGCCGCCATTCTCATGCGGCAGGTGCAATGACTGCAGCAAGCGCGGATTGGATTCGAAAAAGTCCGGGTGACGTGTCAGGTAGTCTTTGACGGCCTGCTCCGTAATCTCCCCTGATGCTGCCGCGCGCGGCTTGGCATTGCTGCTCATAGTGTGACGCTACCCTCGTATGCAAATGCCGCCGGTCCTGACATGACGACCGGCTTCCCCAATTGCGGCCAGTCTACCACGAGCACACCGCCGGGCAGAGCGATCTCTGCGCGAGCGTCAATCAGATCGCGATGGCGCAGACTGACCATCGCAGCGCAAGCGCCTGTTCCACACGCGCGAGTCTCGCCAACGCCGCGTTCGTACACACGCAATCGCACATGTTGGCGGTCGACGATCATAGCGAACCCGACGTTCACGCTGTCTGGAAACAGTGGTGAGGCTTGCAGCGCCGGACCGATTTCGCTGACCGCGGCCGCATCGATGTCGTCAACCAAAAGCACAGCATGGGGGTTGCCGATCGAAACCGCAGAAAACTCAAGTGATCGCCCCAGTGTCTGGGTTTCGTAGACCGCAGAAGCCGCAGGTACGGCGAGCGGAACGGCCGCGGGCGTGAAATCCGGTACGCCCATGTCAACCGATACCTGACCGTCGTCAAGCAGCGTAGCGATAACGAGACCCGCAGGACTGTTGAGCCGCAGTGCGGTGCCAGCCGCTAGGCCGTCGTGACGCTGTATTGCCGCGGCGACACAGCGGACGCCATTGCCACATTGCTCAACGGCAGCGCCATCGGCATTGAAAATCAGATAGTCCGCGTCGACTGTCGGTTGGCTGGGCGGATCGATGCACAGCAACTGGTCGAAGCCGATGCCGGTTGTTCGGCAAGCTAGCGCACTGACTTGTTCCGGCGCCAGCGACAGCGCGGCGAGCGACGCATCGGCGCGGCGATCGATGATCACGAAGTCGTTGCCGAGGCCGTGCATCTTGTGGAACGGGATTTTCATGCTGCACATTATTGCAGTGTCTGTCGCGCTGCGGTCAATGGACTTTTCGACACGCGGCATATACTTTTAACCATAATAACGAGCAGCAGGGGTTAGCGATGCGTCACATCATGGTTTTGAACGCGAAAGGTGGGTGCGGCAAAAGTACGATTGCCACCAACCTCGCCGGGTATTTTGCCACCGAGGGTAAGAGCGTCGCGTTGGCAGATTTCGACCCGCAGCGTTCGTCGCTCGATTGGTTGGAGGCGCGACCGGAGCAGGCCGCACCGATTGCTGCAGTCGATGCCGCCAAAGAAGGCATGCGCCATCTGCCGCGAAGCGCCGATGTTTGCATCATCGATTCGCCCGCCCGCTCCCATGGTCCGGAGTTGACGAACCTGATCAAGTACGCCGAGACCGTGATTGTCCCGGTGCTGCCGTCAACGATCGACATGCAAGCCACGACCAAGTTCATCGCCGAGTTGCAGAAGGTGGGTAAGGTCAACCGTAAACAGGTCAAGATCGCCGTGGTGGGCAACCGTGTACGCGAAAACACGTTGATTTTCGATGAGTTGGACGACTACCTCGAGCGATTACGGGTGCCGTACCTGACGTGGCTGCGCGACGCACAGAACTACGTGCGGGCCTACACCCGCGGTATCAGCATCTTCGAATTGCCCGAATATCTGGCGTGGCCGGATACCGAGCAATGGGAGCCGCTGATCAAATGGATCAATTCGAAGCGTTCTCAGCCCTGAGGCTCGCCTTGATACCCGCTTCAGCGGTCGGATAACGCAGTGCCACCTGAAGGCCCTGTAGCAAGCGGGTGTTATCGACAGTGCGCGATTCGTTAATAAAAGACAGCCTCATCGGCGAAAAGGTGCGTTGTGCTTCGTCAAGGCTGATCAGTGACGGCTCGGGTAACTTGGCATACTCCGCCACACGCAGCGTGAAGTCGCTACTCGACAGGTAGTCGCCGTCGCAAACGTTCACTATGTCCGGTGGTGTGTCTGCAAACACTGCTGCAATGCAGGTCTGAGCCAGATCATCGACATGGATACGATTGCCCGGTCCAGCCTCTGCCGGATCGATGATTGGATCGCCTCGCCGCAGTGCCTCAAGGGGTAGACGGCCAGGCCCATAGATGCCGGCGATGCGCAGTATGCACAACGCAATGTTGCGTTGCGCGCATAGTGACTTGGCGGTGTTTTCCAGTTTCAGGCGTGCCCGCGCGCGCGGTGTTTGTGCGCGGCAGGGTGTGTGTTCATCGACCCGCAAGCCCTGATGATCGCCGTACACGCCTGTGGTGCTGGCCAGACAGACTTGTTGTAGCGCTGGTAGTTGATGGAGTAGCCCCGTCAGGCGCTGGTCGGATTCACCATGACCTGTTGGCGACGCGCTAGCGGGCGGTGCCAGATAGATCAAATGGCTGATCTCCCGATCGGCTAGCTCACACAAGCTAGCAGGTTCGTCGAGATCTGCCTGGATGTTGTTCGTCTCAAGGTCGGGGTACGGTGTTCGCGCGAGCGTTGTTATGCGATGGCCACCGGCGACCAGCTGGGTGACGATCTGCCGCCCTGTGTAACCCAGGCCGGCGATCAGAATTGAACCGGTCATTCCGACTCGCTGGTTGGCTTCGGCAGCGCGAGCGCATCGTCAGCTGCCATCGATAAACCCTGACGGTACGCATCGGCCGCGGCGCTACTCTCACCGAGCTCAGTCAGCAGTTGTCCGTACAATGCGTAACCTTGCGGCGAATCGCTCAGTGCGAGGCCGGACTCGATATAACTGCGTGCCTTGCCCCACAATTTATTGGCCATACAAAGTCGACCAGCGGTCATCAGGAGCTCGGCGTCGTCCGAGCGCTTCGCCAGCCAGTTTTCGGCGACCTTGAGTTGGCTCGCTGGGTCGGCCGTTGCGATTTCGCCGTACTGCAGCACGAGCGCCGGATCCCAATCCGATTTCAGCATCCGCCGCGCTTCTGCCTCAGCCTCGTTGACCGCGCCGGTGACGCGCAGCGCGCGAACGTAGGCATTGCGCAACGCACGATTGGACTTGTGGGCTTTCGGTAGCTCCTGCCATTCGCGCTGAACATCACCGCCATAGTCAGCAACTTCCCGAAAGCGGGCGCTGTACACATCGGCGTACCAGGAGGCGAGTGTTTGTTTGTCGGGTTTGCCAAGGCGTGTCAGACGAGGTAGCAGCTCACCGAGTTGGCGCCAGTCCTGGAGCTGATGATAGAGCTTGCCAAGCAGCACTGCCGCTTGCCCCTTGCCCTGTTCTTGATCATCAAGCTTACGCAGCGTCGCCTGAGCGAGCTCGTATTGCTCATGAGCAATCTGCAGTTCCGCTTGTGTTAGCAGGATGGCGCTGCTCGCATCCGGTTCGTTTTCGTAAGCGAGTTTGAGCCAGTTGTCGCGACGTTCGTCCTGATTCTGTAACTGCGCTGCGCGCGCCGCTGCCAGATAGTTCAGCAGTGGCGCATCGGCGTAGGTTGCCCCACGCGTCAGCATCTTCTCGCCCTTGGCATAGTTGCCTTCGGCGATTTCAATCAGCCCTTGCGTGAAGCGCTTACCCGCGCGCTTACCGCGATACTGTGCGGCGGCTTCACCGAGCTTACGCGGTGCGCGCAGCAGTTTGACGGTGAGCCAGGCGATGAACAGCGTCAATGCAATCAGGAACACCAGCACCGGTACTGACATCTCCACGACCTTGCCGCGGAAGTTGATCACGACATAGCCCGGATCGGCCATCAGAAACTGAGCGGCGAATGTGCCGGCCAATAACGCCAGAATGAACAGAAAGGCAAACTTCATTCGCTGGCGCTACCGATGTCGCGTAATTGCCGGAGCAGGGTCAGCGAGCCGGAAATATCGGGTCGCTCATCAACAAATTCCGTGTTGGCGACTTCGCCCAGCATATCGAGCGCGGCGATGACACCGGCATCGGTGGGCACGAAGTATTCTTTGAGCCAGGTTTCGGCATCCTGCAAGGTCTGCTCATAGCTGACCGACTCGCCGAGCAACAGGCTAAGACGCGCCGCCTGCAGTTGGAGTTGTACATTGAGCCGCAGGAAGTAGGCAGCATCCGGAGACAGCATTGGGCGATCCGAATCATTGGCGTCTCGTACGCGCACCATATCAGAGAAAAAATCGCCGGTGGATTGCTTGACGCGCGACCATCCGGTGGCGTCCGGATCCGCGCTGCGCTCCCGGCTGGCGCGTTGTGGCGTCTCCTGTTGCAACGGTAGTCCAGGAATCATGGCAGCGAGACTGCCGAGGGTCAGCGTGACACCTTCGATATCTGTCTGATTAATCGAATTGAGCGCGGTCAACTCTTCACGAATTTTACGACGCACGGCGGTGAACGCCGGGTCGGCCAGTTCCCGTACACGCTGATCCGCCAGTTCCATCGCGGCCGCTGCCAGCGCGGGGTTATTGGCCAGTTGCATGTGCGCGTTGGCGATTTGCAGGTAG
>JBCAZB010000203.1:0-5242 GCA_038533315.1 Pseudomonadota bacterium
GCGGGTCCAGACGGACAATGGGTCATCGAGCCTGTCACCGATGTGGCCTGCGTGCAGGTAGCTGATATCGATGCCACGTTCGTGCGGCGCGAGCGCCACAATTTTGACCCGAGTGGCCATTACTCGCGTCCCGATGTGACATCACTTTTGGTTAACCGCGAGCGTCAGGCCGTCGCGCAATTCACCGACAGCTCAGAGGACGACAATTGACTGAGGCAGTCCCAGGCAGGGAGCGAGATCTGATCGAGCGCTTCCTGGATCTCATGTTGCCGGCCGTGGTCACGGCCGGACGCTATGCCCGCCAGCTACAGCCAAAGATCAGCGTTCGGCCGCAAAAAAACGGCGATTCCTGGACTTCAGTACTCACCGACGCGGACCTTGGTGTGCAGCACTATTTCGAGGCGTTGCTGATCGCCCATTGCCCGGATTGGTTTTTCTACGGCGAAGAACGCGACCAGTCTTTCAATACCGACTACTTTGATGCATCGCCCATCTGTGTTTGGCTGGATCCCATCAATGGCACTCGGCTCTACCGCGACGGTGCGGATACGTTTGATGTGCTCGTGTCTTTAACGCTGAACGGAAAACTACTAGCAACACTGAGCGCAATGCCGGGCCGACAGACCATTTACGGCGCCGACCTGATCCATGGCGCCTACCGGCTAAACAGCGAGCGACTCGATCACCGTATGCCGGTCTCTGCGCAATCCCGAAACCAGACACTCGCCGTTTATCAGGCGGACCGCTGGCGGCCTTACCTACCCGACGACATTGAGATCTTTGACGTCAGCGCCGACTATCGCGCTGACGATGTTCGCTGCTGCATGAATAGTGTTCTAACCGGCGAACTCGGTGGTTACCTGTTCGGCGACGTCGCGTTACTCGACGTGGGTGCTACCGCGTTTAATGTGACGCAGGCTGGCGGAGTATGCAGCCGTCCCGATGGTACGACGACAGACTGGTTTGACGCGTTTTCGGGTCTGCGCCGAGACGACTTGCTGGTCTGCGGCAATCCCGTACTACACGCCGCAGTGACTGCGGCACTCAGCGGCACGATACAGCGCTAAGTTAATCACTTTCGCCATCGAGAAAATACATCACAATGGTGTCCGCTGTGCACGCCGGCTTCCGCTGCCCATCGACCTCAATTCGATGCTCACTAACCAAATACAAGGCGCCGGCACGTTTGCGCGCCGACACGATCGAGGTGCGAATGCGGACGCGATCACCAGGGCTAATCATGGTCGAGAAACGGACCTTGTTGCAGCCAAAATTGATAGTGCGCTGCAATCCATGAAACTGGACAAACTCTGACGTCAACTTCGGGATCAATGCTAGTGTCAGATAGCCGTGCGCGATTGTCTTGCCACCGGGCAATTCTCTGGCGGCACGTTCTGGATCGACATGAATCCATTGGTCGTCACCTGTAGCGCTCGCAAACTGATCGATCTGAGCTTGTGTAATCTCGAGCCAGTCGGATACACCGACTTCTTCCCCAACGAGCGCCTGCGCTTCTGCGACCGAACTGATTTCTACCATGCACCTACCCTTTGCATTTTTAGTTGCACAGGACGCGCAACCGCGACACAGTAACATAATGGCTGGTACGCACCCTATTAGCGCGCTTTACGTGATCATCCTCGCAGCAGGTGCAGGACAGCGGTTTGGCGGACCGAAACCACTCGCAGAATCCAACAATCAGACCTTGCTTGCGCATGCGGTGGGCAAGGCACAGCAACTGGTGGGCGAGCGAACACTCGTTGTCCTCGGTGCGCATCTGGACGCGGTTGCACAACCAGCTATTACCCTGCAATCAGGCATCGCCATCAACAATGACTGGCATGAGGGCTCGGGTAGCAGTATCGCCACCGGCGTTGCTGCATTGCCGACGCATTGTGCCGCAGTGCTCATTTTGCACGCTGACCAATTGCATGTATCGCTAGAGCAACTCGGCCAACTTGCCGATTGCTGGTCATCTCAGACACGATCAATTGTCGCCAGCCGTTATGCCGACACGGTGGGTGTACCTGTGATTTTTCCGTCTCGGTGTTTCGGTGCACTGACGGCGCTGACCGGCGATCGTGGTGCCAGGAACGTATTGCGTAGAGACGCCGACGTACTGACGGTGGCGTTACCAGAGGCCGCGCGCGATATCGATACGCCGGCCGATCTCAATCGCTAGCCATGGCTATGGCTGTGGTGATGGTCATGCGCGTGGCTCGCGCAGCGTTCGCAATTCACCCAACCGGAGTCGCCTTCGACGTAGTGTTCTTTTTTCCAGATGGGTAATCGAACTTTGATCTCATCAATGATACGACGGCAGGCCCGAAACGCCTCATCGCGATGTGCGGAGACGACACCCACCCAGACTGCGCAGCCGCCGATATCGAGATAGCCCTCTCGATGGACAGCGAGTACGTCGATCACATCGATGTCCTCGCATACAGTCGCGATGATTGACTCCCCCTCCGACACCGCCAGGGGCTTGTAGACCTCGTATTCGAGCGCGGTGACAGTACGACCCTCGTTGTGATCGCGGATCCAGCCCTCGAACGCCACGAGTGCACCTGCCGACCGATGGAACAAGCGCTGCCGCAATGCCACCGTGTCGATGGGTTGATCGGTAATAGACATTCGCATCGCTAGCCTCCAGCAACGGGTGGGAACAATAGTACCGTATCACCATCATTGACCGGGGCGTCCCAGTCGACCATGACGTCGTTAATCGCCACTTTACAGTGGCCCCTCGGATCTTCGGTGCCATGTCGATGTTCGAGCTCGGCAAACAATGACAGTGCCGATGTCGCCTCTGTGCGAATCTGCTCCTGATCGCGTCTGGCACGATCACGGAACAACGCAAAGTAACGTACGGTTAACGTTTTCAAGTCACCTTCTCCCACCAACGATACGAGCCAGATCTTCCGGCGTGTTCATGTTATCCAGTGCGCCCGTCGTCACTGGCGCCAGTTTCCGTGCCTCTGCGATCAGCAAACACTTGCGCGGACAAAATTTGCCTGCGTCGCTTTGCGACAGGATCGTGGGCAACATTGCCGCACGCCAGACCGCGCACAACGGTTCCGGTAGCGCGCCGTCCTGCTCACTAGCAATCGCGATCGCGGGGCTGTCTGAGTCCTCAATCGCCGCGGCCTGCAGCGCGGATAACGTTGGGGCGTCCAGTCTCGGCAAATCGCAGGCCAGTACCAACCAATCACGCTCGGGCATGAGTGTCAGCGCCGCCAAGATGCCCGCCAACGGGCCTGAAGCGCGCGTGTCGTCTTCGATTAAGGCAAACGCGCGACGCTGCGCATCGGCATCCGCCACTCTACGCACTGACACGAACACCTCATCGCTCACCGACCGCGCGAGTTGCACGGTGCGCTCGAGCTGCGTCAAACCGTCATTGGTGATGCCCGCCTTGTCACGGCCCATTCGTCGGCTTTCGCCACCGGCCAGTACCAATGTCGTCAGTCCTGTCATGTCAACGCGCCTCGATATCGCTCTTACCGCCGTGTTTGGCGACAAGCCGTGTGCCCGTGATTTGCATGTCATGAGACGCTGCCTTACACATATCATAGACCGTCAGCGCCGCAACACTGGCGCCCGTAAGCGCCTCCATCTCCACGCCGGTCTTGTGATTAACCTTACAGTGACAACGAATCCGCACGGTGTGATCTTCCAGCGCAATATCAATATCACAGGCGCTGAGGCCAAGCGGGTGACAGAAAGGAATCAACTCGTGAGTGCGCTTCGCGGCCATAACACCGGCGATAATGGCTGTACTAAATACCGGGCCTTTGCGAGCAACGAGCCCTCCCTGACCGTCATCAAAGGCATCGAGCACCGCCTGCGGCAACAGCACGGTCGTTTCCGCCGTCGCATCTCGAGCGGTGACAGTTTTGTCGGATACATCGACCATGCGTGGCTGGTTATTGGTGCCTATGTGACTCAACGTCGGCTTTTCCTGCGACATGCTTCAGCCCCCAACCCGATACATTTCAACCTTGCGCAACGGCTGCTCGAGTTTGTCAGCCCGTTGTTCGCTATAGCGATCATCACGCCGCGTCCAAACGCGCGACATGATGTGGCGTAACTCATCGTCGCTACCACCGCGCCTTATAGGTTCAAGCAAACGAGTGCCTTGCGTTGCGAACAAGCAGGTATACAGAGTGCCATCCGCCGCCAGTCGCGCGCGATGACAACTGCCGCAAAACGGCGCCGTGACGGAAGAGATAAAACCGAGCTCGCCCGCACCATCGACAAACCGATATCGCCTCGCTACCTCGCCGACATAATTCTGTTTGAGTGGCTCAATAGGCCATCGCGCATGAATACGATCACGCAATTCCGCGGACGGTACGACCTGGCTGCGCTGCCAGCCATTGCGATTTCCGACATCCATGTATTCGATAAATCGCACAACATGGCCACTGTGACGAAATCGCTCAAGAAGAGGCAGCACATCCGCGTCATTGACGTCGCGCTGTACAACAGTGTTAATTTTCAGCGCGGTAAAACCAGCCGCCTCTGCCGCCTGCATCCCGTCGAGTACTTTTTGCAAATCGCCGCGACCACCACTCAGTGAAAGAAATCGCGCGGGGTCGAGGCTATCGAGACTGAGTGTCAGTCGATGCAGCCCAGCGTCTCGCAATGCGGACGCTTTATCGCCCAGCAACAGACCATTGGTCGTCAACGCCAGATCTTCGATACCCGGCAACGCCGCCAACTGCGCGACCAACTCCGGCAATTTGCGATCCAGCAAAGGTTCGCCCCCAGTCAACCGCAGCTTGGTGACGCCCAACTCAGTCGCAATACGGGCACATCGCACGATCTCGTCGTGCGTCAATCGGTGCTCACGACGCAGGAATTCGTAGTCTTCACCAAATTCAGCAGCCGGCATGCAATAAGGACAGCGAAAATTGCAACGATCAATCACCGAAATCCTGAGGTCGCGCAGCCCGCGCCCGTAAACATCACGTGGCTCTGACGGTGTGTTTGTCATCGTGTCTTCGGACATTTTCGAATTATATCTTCTTTTGCGACCATGATGAACCAAGGTGTTGATTTAGCGAATGTTTACATGGCCTTAGCGGATCATTTTCGAGATCTTGTCGAACCTCTGTAAGCGTTTAACAGGCGTATTGTGCGGCGCAACATGCCAAGCTATAATTCAACTTACTTGCTAGTAACAAGTTTTCTGGCATAGTGGCGCGGTGCCGGTTTGTTGTCGGACGCAGTATTTACC
>JBCAZB010000204.1:0-5226 GCA_038533315.1 Pseudomonadota bacterium
GTTCGCGAACGAGCATTCCGATTTCGGTACAGCCAAGGATCACGGATTCGGCTCCGTCCTGCTGCAGTTGTTCGATGATTCGAACGTAGTGCGCGCGCGACTCAGCATTGATCAGGCCCTGGCATAATTCCTGATAGATCACGTCGTGAACGATACCGCGGTCCGTGGGCTCCGGTATCAAAACCTTCAGGTCAAAGCGTTCAGCGAGACGTTCACGATAGAATGCTTGTTCCATGGTAAATGCGGTGCCAAGCAGACCAACCTTGCGGTGACCGGCGTCGGCCAGTAGCCGCCCGGTGGCATCCGCGATATGAAGCAACGGAATAGACAGCGCTTGTTCAACGGTGGGAGCGACCTTATGCATTGTGTTGGTGGCGATCAACAGACACTCGGCGCCAGCCTGCTGAAGGCCAACCGCCGCCTCGGCGAGCATTTCGCCCATCTCGGTCCAATCGCCGCTCGCCTGCATCGCTTCGATCGGGGCGAAGTCCACACTATGCAATAGCAATTTGGCGGAGTGCAGGCCTCCGAGTTCGCGTTTGATGCCTTCGTTGATTCGTTGGTAGTAGCCTATCGTGCTCTCCCAACTCATGCCGCCAAGCAAGCCAATCGTACGCGTCGATCTCATGCCTTATCGTCTCGTGCCAAGATGTTGCCCAGTCTACGGCGTCACCGTAGTCCCTGCATAGTCAGAACAGTTTGTGGTCGCCGAGTTCCGTATCGTTGCTACCATCTTTGACTAGACGCTGATAGTGCGCTGCGAGGGTGTCCTGCCCATACTCTGGAGTCGCATCAGCATCATAGTGGCCGCTGACCGGGTCCCAGACCAACATCGACTCTGTCGCATAGTAGTGTCCGATGCGCAGCAGCTCGCGTCGCGTCGCAGCGGCACGCGATACCCAGGCGGGGGCAGCCAATATCCACTGTAGTGCTTTGAATAGACCCGGCGACACTGATCGAAACCGTGCGGGCTTTCCAACCGCATCGAACAATAGTTGACCTTGCTCACGCGCGGTCAATGCCGGCCCTGGGCCACCGATCGGCAGCACACGATTGCGTTTGTCAGTATCACTCAGGCAGTCGCACAGGTACCCCGCCATGTCCTCCGCACTGATGGGCTTGCACGCAGTCAGGCTGCCGTCGCCGAATACGAGGAATGGCTTGTCTTGCAGTACTCGCTGTACCTGCCCGGATAGCGACTTAAAAAACGCGGTCGGACGAACAATGCTATAGCTGATGCTGCTGTTTTTCAGTTCGTTCTCGAACGCCAGCTTGGCGTGTTGAAAGGCGAGACGGGGTTTTTGCACACAGATCGCTGACAGCAGGACAAAGTGCTCGGCACCGAGATCGCGACATGTGGCTAGCAGATTGCGATTGGCCTGATGATCCACGAGCCAACTGTCGTCGCTGACGCCGGTGCGGGACGCGAGACAAGAGATGACACTGTTCGCACTGGTGTTGCGCAGCGCATCGCTTAAGCTATCTGCGTCCGTTACGTCGGCGACGACCGAGTCAACGAGTTCCTGCCCGGCATCTGACGGCGTGCGTGTCACGGCTATCACATGATGGCCTCTTTCGACGAGTGTCTCGGCGACACGACGACCAATGTAGCCGCTTGCTCCAGCGAGCAAGACGCGCAGCGGCTTGTTAGTCATCTGCGGCGTGCCAGCGCTCACGGGCTAGATCAATGACAGCAGCATCGACCCAGTAGATATCTTCATTGCTGGTATAGAACAGAAAACGTCCATCTCGTGACACGGACGGGCAAAACTCCAGCTTGTCGGTATTGATGCCGTTGCCGAGCATGTAACCACGCGACCAGCTGTCGTCCGCTTCGCGAAAGCTAACAAAAATATCGCGCATGCCGGCGCCGTAACGACGTGTTGTGCTGTACAACACGTAGCTACCGTCGTATGCGATAAACGGGTCCGCTTCGTAGGCTTTGGTATTGGCCCGACCGGTCAATCGGCGCGGTTGGGTATAGGCGCCGTCCACAAGTTCGGCAAGAAAGATATCGTAGTCACTATTGCTCTCTGACAGGATGTTGGAGGCAAACGCAAGCGTGTCGGTATCGGTGAACGACACGTAATACTCATTGTTGTTGGTGTTCACAGTGCCTTCAATCTGGCGAGGCTCGGACCAGCCATCACGCAGACGGATGGCATACCAGATGTCGTACTGCTGACTGGGCTCGGTACCGGGTTTCGGTTGTGTTGAAATAAAGTACAACCGTGTGCCGTCCCGCGATAAATACGGGTCGGCGAAACTGAAATTTTCGTGTGCCAGTATAGGTTTTGCAGCAGACCATGCTCCGTCTCGCCAACGCATCTGGTAGATCTCGCCGCGATGATCGTCATTCGCGACCGCAAAAAATAACTCACGCCCGTCAGCCGATGCGTTTAAACCGTACTCGTAGCGGTCGGGCAGTGACAGAACGCCCGGTGCAAACTTCTCGGGCGTGATGCCCGGAGTTGGCTGATCAAGGTAGGCGCCTGCCGCAAGATCCACCAGACCGGCATCGACGGCCAGCGCACGCAGTGCCGACTCACTCTCCCACGGGTGGACTAATTGGCGCGGCGACGTACCGGCCACGCGGGCGAGCGCAGCAACGCGACCCTGGCCTAGAAATAGTGTGTCTGGCAGTTCGCGGCTGAGCGGATCTTCATACGCTTCTGTCGCTGGGATGATCTTCCAGCCGCGCTCGCGCAGCGCAGCGCACAGATCATCGATGAACAACGCAGCCAGGTCATTCTCGTGCAACAACAGCGTATGGGCCGGAGAGCGCCCCAACGTATCGACGGCAATCTGGTCGTAGAACGCAACCGCATCCAGCAAGACCTTCACGTAGAGGTCACGCCAACCTTCAATGTCTACCGGTCGTTTGCTTTTGACCGCCTCATCGAACAGCGCTTGCAGATACCAGTCGTAGTTGTCGACCGTCACGTAGCCTTGTGCCAGCCCAAGACCCGTTAGCCCTTCACGGATTGCATCACGTCGCTCGATCGAACCGCCTTCGTTCAAAAACGGGAACCGGAACCATGGTTGGTAACCGTCGAATATGCTGAATTGCTGGTGGGCGCGTTCGACGTCCGCGATAAAGGCGTCCGCGTCCATACCATCGGCCGAGCCATGCGCGTAGGAATGGTTGGCTAACGTATGTCCCGCTTCGACGTATTGCTGCAAGCGAGTCTCGCCCTCGCTGCCGCGTTGATCCAGGTTCTTTCCGGTCGCGAAGAACATCGCACCGTCGACCTCTGCTGCCGCCAGCGCTTCGATCAGCAACCGGGTGCGTTGTTCAGCGGGCATCAACGCACCGGCGCCGCGTGGTGCATCGTCGAAGGTGATCGCGATGCGTTTGTCCGCGCTGGCATCTCGCGTAGTCACCGCCAGCATCATCCCGAGTAGCAGGGCGAGCCGAAGAGCGTATGAGCTCATCGCGCTACTCGCCGTCGGTGGGGGATAGGATCAGTCCCGTCTCCGGGCTGATTTTTCCAGCCAGCACGGCAGCGTAAGCATCCGGCATCGCAGCCATTCCATCTACATACTCGTAGCTAAGCCAATCACCACTGCGCGTTGCTGCGCTGTGCCAAAACGCGAATGCTCTTTTCTCAAACTCGCCGGGGCCCCAGTCCTTGGCACGTTTTTGCATATGGCCAGGCGCAAAAAACATCTTGCTGCGGGCAGCGATGAACCCTTCAACCATCTCGTTTTCGTCGTAGTGTGTGAGTCCGACATTCGAGGTGTACTTCATGTTGTCGCCGAGGTGTTGATGCAACGCAGCGAGCACAGGACCATTGCCGGACATATCGACAATCACGGTGGGCTGGTCGGGCACAGACGCGATGTCGTCATAGGTCAGTACCTCATCGTATAGTCCGAGCGCTTTCGTTTTGGCGAGATTGCCGGTCGAGGTAATGCCCACCGCCGGCTTCGCTTGCGGGTCATCCGCTAACGCATAGGCAAGCCCAATCGACGTTTTCGAAGACGCACTCGGGATGATGACCTGCTCCGCGTCGAAATAGTCGTTGTCGACTAGGTAGTCATACAAACAAAATGACGTCGCATACAGCGGAAACAGCAGCATACGCGCACTGTCCATCGCCGGATCGTAGTGCGGCTCTCGCTGGCAGCGCGCGTAACCGTTGTAGACGGGTGGCAGGTTCGCGCGGTGTGCGGCGCCGTCCGTTAACCTTTGGTCGGCAATTTTGCCGGGTTGCATCGTCAGGTGGGTGGCCATTGGCCAGTATCCGTAAAGACGCTCACCGACATCGATCTCGTCGTGCCGGGACTCGATGACGTCCGCAAAACCCCAGACCGGGATCATGCCCCATTCATCCGGGCATGGAAAAAACTGCCAGTAGCCAATCTTCTCACCGACGACACCATAGGTGATGTTGTTGGCCGTCAGCGCAAACCGGTCGACAGCGACGCGTATCTCGCCGTCGTCGAGCGGCGAGGCATCATAGGTTCGCACCCGATGGCGCTCCAGATTGTGTCGGTCGACTTCAAATTGCTGCACTTGCATGACGCTGTCCCCTTCGCGAACGCTGTGAATCATTGAGTATACGCCGTTGACCGACGTGACGAGCTATTGGGTGAATCGTGTACCGGCCGCTGGCGGTGGATGCGCGGGGCCGGCGAAGCACTGCGCGATTGCCATCCACTGCTGAGCGGTTTCCCCGGTGAGTCGGAGGCTCGTGTCGTCGATATTGCGGACCTGTGTGACGACTTGGCAGAACTCAAACGCCTCGCCGCAGATCCGATCGTTGCTGTTCTCATCACCACGACACCAGACCTCACCAGAAGGTGCTGTCAGTTCAAGAAACGGCATGCGATCGGGTGCTGTCTTGCCATGCGTTTTGAAATTGAACGCAAACGTGTTGACGCCGAGCGCGACGATATGTCGGATGCGGTCATTGCGTGGCCGCTGTTGGCCTAGGGCATCGTAGATAGCCTGGCCGTGTGCCCAGGTTTCCATGAGACGCGCGGACAGGCAGGAGCGCAGGCTCATCGAAGGCCCGCCCCAGGCGACGCGGTGTTTCGGGTCGGCATCGGTAAACACTCGTCCCGTCTTTTCCACACTATCTATCCAGCGCGAAAGCACCGCGTTATCGTTGAGCGCGCCCAGCTGGGTGGCTTCGAACTCGCGCATGCTTTGACCGCTTTGTAGCATCGTCAACATCTCGGTCATGAAGCGCTGGAATGCATCCGGCGATTCATACGTCA
>JBCAZB010000205.1:0-5209 GCA_038533315.1 Pseudomonadota bacterium
ACGTGGATGTATCGCCTGCAACGTTTCGTTGCGCGCAACAAGCTGGCGGTGGTTTTCAGTGCTGCGTTGTTGGCGTCACTGGTGGCCGGTCTGGTGGCGTCTTCGTGGTCCTATTTTCGCGCCGAAGCCGCGCGCAGTGAAGCAGCGGCACGCTTCGATCAGGTGAGAACGCTCGCGAAGACGATGATGTTCGACGTTTACGATGATGTCGCTCGGATCCCAGGGACGTCGTCGGTTCGAGCAGACTTGGCGGCGACCGCACAAGACTATTTACAAAATCTGGCAGCGAGCGACGATGCGCCTTTTGCCGTGCAGATGGACGCGGCAGAAGGTTATACGCGGCTCTATACGATTTTGAATCGCGAAGCCGTTGCCGACGCAGATGATCGGGGTCGCGCGGAGGCGGCTTTCATAGCGGCCAAGCGTTTGTTTGAGTCACTGACCGACAACTATCCGCAAGAGGCGGCGGTCTGGCAGCGCTACGGCATGTTGCTATCCAATCGGGGTATGACGTCGCTGACCGTCGATAACGATCCTGATGCTGCGCGCACTGCGCTTGGGCAAGCCACGACGTACCTGGCGACCGGCAAAGCATTGGCGCCCAACGACTCATCGATCGTCATCGATAGCTTCGAGACGCGCCTGCGGCTGGCCAGTGTCGAGAAATGGGCGAGTGACTACGCGGCTGCGATTACGCTTGCCAGCGAATTGCTCACGGATATGGGTCAGACGGATGCGCTGAATGCAGCGGCGTCGGTGATTGCCGGAGACGCCCTGCAATTGCGGGGCGAATCGCACTACTGGATCGACGAGTATCCGGCGGCGAAGGTCGACTATGGCGCTGCCATCGCTGCCTACGAGCGTGCGTTGTCATTGGCCGGCGAAGACCAGGCGGTCGCGAGCAAACTGTCAACGGCGTACTGGTCGCGCGGTAACAGCCATGTCGATACCGAGGCGCCCGAGCTGGCGGCGCTCGATTACGCGAAGGCTGTGGAACTCGTTGCGCTGACGGTCGCGCGCGACCCTGACGACTCGTCGGCGGCACGGCGTCTCGCCATCTTGCGCGCATCGCAGGCGATGGCGCTCGTGCAATCCGGCGATGCGGATACCGCGGTGCGTCTAATGAACGAAACCAATGAGTGGTTTGAGCAGCAGGCCAAGGCGGACACAGAAACGTCTGCGCCGCAGCGATCTCTCGCGATCAGCTACTACATGATGGGCGATATTTATCGCATCGCAGAGCGCGGCGATGACGCCTGTCAATGGTTCGGCCGAGCATTGGAGAAATGGCTGCAAATCGAAGCGCGGTTCGGTCTGGCGGAGTTTGATCAGACACAGCCGGACGACATTCGCGCCATTCTGTCGGAGTGCGGTTAGCGCGAGCCGAGCCGAAATTTTATTCTTTGTTGGGCGGTAACGAAGGGAACAGGTCGAAGTCGAGCAGGAATCGGCTCGATGTGGTGACCGTGGCGAGGATCGACTCCGCTTCTGCGAGCAGCTCCGGATCGCCGAAACAGGCGCGTTGTAAGTAGACGCGACGTTCGCGCCCCGATTTGGTCGCCGCGATGTCGCAGATGCGCAGTAACCGACGTGCTCGCTTCAGCGCTCGAAGTTCCTCGTCTGTCTGATCCATGCGATACCCGTCCCCTGCCAAGTACCACCCGGCGGGCGGACGCCTGTTGACGTCCGCCCCGGGCTTACCATCTTTGTGGTTAGTTATCCGCATCGACGATGTCGAGGATGCGTGAGGACACCGAAGAGACGGCCGACTGATCGATGCGAGCGCTGCCGCCCGAGTCGTTGTTCGTCATGATGATCACGGCGAATGTGCCTCGCGAGTCGCTCTCCAACAGCCAGCCGTAGGTGAGCACGCGAAGGCCCGTGCCATCGCTGAGGCTGCCGCCTTTGAACCAGACGCGTTCCCATTTGTCGCGTAGATTAACGACCAGCGTCTCAGCGCCGTAGGCGAGATCCGCTACCTCGAATCCCGGGCTGACATCACTGAACTGGCGCATGCCTGCCATCGCATTACAGACATCGGTCGGGCTGGCTTGCCAAAGGCCCTGCACCAGCACAGAGGGATTCGAACGATTGAACACCGTGACCGGCCCAAGCGGTGTCAGGACATCATCGACATAGTCACGCTGCGCCTGCTCCGACAGGGTCAGGTACGCCAGTGCATCGTTTTCCGGCACGGTGAAGTAAAGGTGGAAGGCCTCGTTCATCGACAGGAAAGGCTCCATCGCGTCCTGATTCGCATGGCCGAACTGGTCGAGAATCGCCGCGTGTGCGGCACGACCCACCAGTTTGAACAGGTGCTCGGTCGCCGTGTTATCGCTGATGCCGAGCATCATCGCGGCCAGGTCCGCGATCGAGGCCATCGCGCCGACCTCATCGTTGATCGTCCCGCCGAGCACCAGGTTATCTGCGATGATCGGGATCATCTGATCGGCCGCCAAATCGTTGTTGTTCAACGCTTCAACGACGGCGCCCATCGTGAACACCTTGAAGATCGATGCGATGCCGAACGCACGCTCGGCGTCACGCGCGAAAATCGGCATGCATTGATTCGAATCATCGATCTCGGCGACCAGCACACCGACATCCTCGGCGATGGTCGCGAGTTTGTCTGCCGCCGTTGCGTAGGTCAGGTTTTGGTCGGCGGCACCGGTATTGGAGCCATTCAGCGGGAAGGCGTTGGCGCCGAAGAAGTCGATCAGTCCGCTGTCGTACGTCGTTCCGATCACCATAAAACGGCCACTCGCGGGGTTCGCGGCATCCCCAATCAAGACACGTGTACTCGTTGGACTCATGGTGATGATGTCCTGCACGGTGCCATTCGGAATCACACTGCGAAGACTGTCGAAGAACGCCTGCCACTCTTCGACCGGGAATGCGGCCAGCGCCGAGGGTGCGAAGCGCGCTTCGATGTCGGCGGCTGAAGTGGTCGAGGCAGCGAGTTGCTCGACGACCCAGAGCAGCTGATTCGCGGCCGGTGTGTCCGGCAGCGACAGTGCACCGCTGGCATCGAAAAACAGCGGCTCAATCGGCTTGCTGCGCGCTGCGTTAAGCGGGAAATCGTCGTCGCCGTCGGCAACGCTATCGCCGTCGTCATCATCGTCCGCGTTGTTGCCGACGCCATCTCCGTCCGTATCGACGGATTCAGCCGGGTCTAGCGGGAATGCATCGGCGTTATCGTCGACGTTGTCATTGTCGTCATCGGTATCGGCGTTGTTGCCGGTGCCGTCGCCATCCGTGTCGACGCTTTCGGCCGGATCTCGCGGGAACGCGTCAGCGGTATCATCGACGCCGTCGTTATCGTCATCGTCATCGGCATTGTCACCGATGCCGTCGCTATCAAAATCCGCCGACTCGTTCGGATCGGTCGGAAACGCATCCGCGTTATCGCCGATACCGTCACTGTCCGAATCGGCGCTCTCGTTGGCGTCATTCGGAAACGCATCGGCGGTGTCATCGACGCCGTCGTTGTCGTCGTCAGGGTCTGCGTTGTCGCCGGTGCCGTCGCCATCGAAGTCCGCGCTTTCGCTCGCGTCCAGCGGGAAGGCATCGGCGCTGTCGGCAACACCATCGTTATCGTCGTCCGTGTCTTGTATATCTGCGATGCCGTCATTATCGGTGTCGATCGGCGGCGGGCCATCGTCGCCACTGCTGCCGCAGGCGGCGAGGCTGAGTATCAGGCTCGCGAGCATCGCACGCCATAATCCGGGTAGTGTTATTGATCTCATCGGTTACCCCTTTTGGTTAGGCAGACGCTTCACGGCGCCCTACCTAGCAAAGGCGTAGGCAGGACGAAAAACGGCTCAATCTGGCCTAAGACCCAGGTTGAGAAGCCGATTCACGGCAAATTAGACATAACCCAGCCGGCAAAACCGTATTCTGTGAAATAGACCCGCGTGTCTTGGCGACACAGCTTGCACACTGCGTCACTGAAATTCGCAACCGATACGGAATCCGGCACGGCCGTTGGGTGACACGATGAACCTTGTTCGAATCACATTGAGCTTCTTGCTGCTTGGCGTACTGGCAGCCTGTTCCCCGACCGAGACGGCGGTTGAGGTAAACGACCTGGGTATCACCACACCGGATATCTCGGGTATGGAGCAAACGGCTGGAGAACAGATGCTGCGTGATGCGGGTCTGCGTATCGGCACCGTGACGAGTCAATCGAGCGATGACATCCCGATCGGCAGTGTCGTGCGCACTAACCCACCGGCTGGCACGGTTGTGGTGCCTGATACAACGATTAACCTCGTGATCTCCAGCGGTACCGCCAGTGTGGTGGTACCCGAAACCGCGGGCAGCAATGAAGCGGCAGCAGAGACGGCGATCATCAATGCCGGCCTGACCGTTGCAGCGGTTTTGTCGGAGCCGAACTTGAATATCCGGGCAGGTGAGGTCGTCCGTACGATCCCTGCGGCAGGTAATTCACTTGCGCGTGGATCGGGTGTGACGCTGGTGCTGTCGACGGGCCCCGCTGATGTCAGCGTGCCAGACGTGCTTAACCTGATGGAAGCGCAGGCGGTCATCGATATCACCGATGCCACGCTTCAGGTTGGCACAATTACCGGTGAAGCCAGTGACATCGTGCCTTTTGGCAGCATCATCGAGCAAACGCCCGTCGGAGGCGCGATGGTCAGCGCCAACACAGCGGTTAATTTGGTCGTTTCACTCGGACCTGCGAATATCGCCGTGCCGGATCTGGCAGGGCTGTCCGAGGCTCAAGCGATGATGGCGTTGACCGATCTGGGTCTCGTGGTGGGCGAGACGACCACCGAGGCGAGCGTCGATGTCGCGGCCGGTGGTGTGATTGCGCAAGATCCCGCGCCGGGAACGCTGGTTGCCGGTACGACCGCCGTCAATCTCGTCATTTCCGTTGGCGCGAATCCGTTGCCAGTTCCCAACATCGTCGGCCTGACAGAGGATGAGGCAAATGCGGTGCTACCGAATGCTGGACTCGAAGTCGGCGTGGTGACCCGTCGCTTCGATAACGTGATTCCGCAGTTCGAGGTGATCAGTCAAGGCACGCCGCCCGGAACGCTGGTGGAGCCGGATACCCCGCTCGACTTTGTCGTGTCTCTAGGCCCGCCGGTGCCGACACCGAATCTTGTTGGATTGACGCGTGCCGATGCAGAGGCGGCTTTGATCGCGGCGAATCTCGTCGTCGGCGAGGTCACCGAAGCGAACGATT
>JBCAZB010000206.1:0-5196 GCA_038533315.1 Pseudomonadota bacterium
CGGGGATCAGTTGGAGGAGCAGGAGATTCTGTTGACTCGACTGGACTCCCCGCTGAACGGCATGCTCGTTCGAACATCCGCAGATCTCGATTCTGCCGATGATGACGATCAAGATTCGGATGGCGGCGTTGGTAGCGCGGCTGCACAGTAAGGGGCTCGGCGATGACAACCGACAAACCTGATCAATCCGGCATCATCGCGTGGTTCGCGAACAACGGAGTTGCCGCCAATCTGCTGATGGTCTTAATCATCTGTTTTGGTGTTGTGTCGGTGTTCCAGATTCGCAAGCAGACGACCCCCGATTTCGAACTGAATCAGGTTTACGTGCGTATCGCGTATCCGGGTGCCGCGCCGCAGGAGGTTGAGCAAGGCGTACTCGCCAAAGTCGAAGAAGCGATTCAGGACGTCCAGGGTATTGATGAGATTAATGCGACGGCGCGAGAGGGCAGTGGCACGGTGTACGTCGACGTCTCGAACGATGCCTCGTTGGATCAGGTCATCAGCCAGATCAAAACGCGCGTTGACGCGATTGCTGGATTGCCCGAGTTGACGGAAAAGCCGGTTATCGAAAAAAACGAAATCCCGATCCCGGTGATTTTCATCTCGATCTATGGTGACCTCGATGAATACGCCCGTAAGTCGTTAGCTCGCGAGGTGCGCGATGATCTGATTGCGATTCCGGAAGTGAACAGCCTGGAGCTATTAGGCGACCGCGACTACGAGATCAGCATCGAAGTCTCCGAGCAGACCTTGCAGCAGTACGATCTCACCATGACCGAGATCGCGAACGCATTGCGTAACTCGTCACGTGACATACCCGGTGGCACGATCGAAACGACGGGCGGCGACATTCGAGTTCGCACGCAAGGTCAGGTGTACACCGGCAGCGAGTTTGCTGATTTGACCTTGAGGACGTTCCCAGACGGTTCGCGGCTGGTTTTGTCTGACATTGCGAACATTGTTGACGGGTTTGTCGATAACGACGGATTCGGGCGATTTAACGAGCAACCTGTGATCACGATGCGGGTCCTGGCAGGCGGTCAGCAAAGCGAGCTGAAAACCGCAAAGATCGTCAAAGACTACGTCGCGAAGTTGCAATCGGAGTTGCCTGATACGATCCGGGTCGAAACCTGGGTCGATCAGGCTAAGTATCTGCAGCAGCGTCTCGACATGATGCTTGACAATTTGCTGCAGGGTGCGCTGCTCGTGTTTGTGGTGCTGACGTTATTCCTGCGTCTCAAATTTGCGCTGTGGGTCATCGTTGGTATACCCGTCACGTTCTTTGGTGCGTTGTGGCTGATGCCGCTGACACCCTGGCCCGTCACGATTAATGTCATCAGTCTGTTTGGTTTCATTCTTGTGTTGGGGATCGTTGTCGACGACGCCATCATCATTGGCGAGAGTATTTACACAAAAACTCGCGCTGATGGTCATTCGATTGACAACGTCGTTGCCGGTGCGCAGAAAGTCGCGGTAACCGCTACGTTTGGCGTATTGACGACAATCGCGGCATTCGCTCCGATGCTGTTTCTTGGCGGGATAGCAGGCGCGTTTTTCGAAGCGATTGCCGCCGTGGTTGCGCTGTGCCTGATTTTTTCGCTTGTCGAGTCAAAACTCATATTGCCCGCGCATTTGGCGCACGCGAAAATTAAGCCGGTCGACGAAGCCGATATTTTTGCGCCGTATCGGCGTACATCGTTTCTCCGTTGGCCGGGTAAATTCATTGCTCGCCTGCAACGGCGCACCCAGCATGGTTTGCACTGGATCATCGAGCACGTCTACACCCCGGTATTGAACAAGGCACTGGCAGCGCGCGGCGTCACATTTAGCTTGTTCATTTCGATGATGTTGCTGACGCTCGGTGTCATCGCCGGCGGGATTGTCAAGTTCAATATCTTTCCGACGATTCCGGGAGAATATGTCTCGATGGATGTGACCATGCAGAACGGCACACCATCGGAGATTCGCAATCAGACTTTGCTCGAGATAGAGCGACGGCTCTATGAAGTGCGTGATCGCTACCTGACAGACAACCCAGGGGCGATCGATCCTCTGCAACAGGTCGCAACTTTCACCAACGGGCAATTTACCGGCACGATGATTATCGAAATGCCACCGGCGGAGGAACAGACCATTACCGGCGCCGAACTAGCGGTGCTTTGGCGGGAAGCGGTGGGCTTGCTGCCCGGCGTACGACAGATTTCGTTTGGTGATGGCAACGGATTCGGTGGCGGACAGCCACTCAGTTTCGGTTTGTCGGGCAAGGACTTCGAGTCGCTTGAGCGTGCCGCAGAGGAATTGGTCGCCGCGCTAGGTAACTACGAGAGCGTATTCGATATTCGCAACTCCGCCAGTGCCGGGAGCGATGAAATCAAATTGCAGGTCAAACCCGCGGCGGAAGCGTTAGGCATTACATTGGCTTCGCTTGGCACACAGGTACGTCAGGCGTTTTACGGAGAGGAAGTGCAACGCATTCAGCGCGGTAGCGATGAGGTCAAGGTCATGTTGCGCTACCCGGAGCGCGAGCGCCGTTCGCTTGACAATCTTGAAACGATGCTGATTACGACGCCCGATGGCGATCGGGTGCCTTTCAGCGAGGTAGCCAGCGTAGAGTTTGGCGAGGCCTATTCCGAAATCACCCGCAAGAATGGCAAGCGCACAGTTACGGTGACGGCTGATCTCAATACCGATATTGCCCAACCCGGCGAAATCGTTAGAGAGGTGAGTACGGATGTGATTCCGGACATCCTCAAGCGCTACCCGGGTACTGAATATGCACTCGAAGGTGCCAGTAAAGACGAACAGGAGCTTGTACGAAACTTCATCGTCGCATTTTTGGTCGCGCTGTTTTTGATTTACGGACTCATTGCGATTCCGCTCAAGTCCTACACGCAGCCGCTGATTATCATGTCAGTGATCCCGTTCGGGTTTATCGGGGCCGTCGTTGGTCACATGCTGCTCGGCAAAACGATCAGTATGTTTTCGATAATCGGATTGCTGGCGCTCGCCGGCGTGGTAGTTAACGATAGTCTGATCATGACCGACTTTGTCAATAAGGCGCGACGGCGTGGTGTCGACACAGTTACTGCAGTCGTCGAATCGGGCAAAGCCCGCTTCCGTGCGATCATACTGACGTCGCTGACGACCGCAATTGGGCTGATGCCGATAATGTTCGAGCAGAGCTCGCAAGCACAGTTTGTGATCCCCATGGCGATTTCTCTCAGTTTTGGCATCTTGTTCGCGACCATGATCACATTGATTCTCGTGCCCGTGTTGTATCTGCTATTGCTGGATTTCAAAAACCTGTTCCGGCGGTCTGCGCCGGCTAGTGCTGCAGAATTACCAGTAACGGACCTGAGTTAGCGTCGCACGTCGTCGCCACTTAGCAATTCTTCGGGGGACTGCTAGACTGCGCGGATGAAAATATTCTCCGCTGTTCTTTTGACACCTCTGCTCATATTTCTCGGACTGCTGTTGTGGTTGGCACAGGAACCCGAGGTCGTCACCGTGGAGATTCCAGCGGACGCGACAGCGGTCCTGAGTGATGTGCGTTTCTCACTGCCGGACGGTTGGGAATGGGGGCGTCTGGAAACCGAGGCGGGCAATATCCGTTGGGGTCGCACCACCGTCGTACCATCGCGTGCCACGGTTGTTTTTCTGCCGGGTTTGTCTGCGCCGCTGGAGGTCTACTTCGAAACCTTTTCGCGATTGCGTGCCGAAGGGTTCAACGTGTTGGCGATGGACTGGCCAGGGCAGGGCGGTAGCACGCGAGGCAGCGACGATCCACAAAAAATCCATGCGACCACACTCACCGGACATGTTGACGCGTTGGATCTTCTACTGGGCCAAACGCTGGACGGGGCTTCCAGTCAACCGCAATTGCTTGTCGGCTTATCGATGGGCGCGCAACTCGGTACCCGCTTGCTGGCGCGTGGCGAGCATACCTTTGATGCCGCCGCATTGATTACGCCGGCCTATGCGATTTACGGCGGCAGACCGAATAGTATCGACAAAGTACTGTTGCATTCGTTGCAAGCGATCGGTTTTGGTGAGCGTTATTCGCCCGGTAGCCAAGCCTGGCAATTCGATATGGATGTTTATCATGAGCGTGCCAGTCAATGTAGTCATCCCAACGACCGAACCAAGTTGTGGCAGTCATCGATGGTCGCTAATCCTGCTTTGAAGGTCGGTGGCTACACCAATAGTTTTGTGCTGGCGTTGGCAGAGTCCGCAGAGCTTGCGCGTCTGGCTGCGATCGAAGGTCGTTTCGACCTGCCAGTCTGGATGCCGATTGCTGGCAGTGATGTGTTTGTTGACAATGCTGCAGCGCAAGCAGCATGCGACGCGCTAGCGCAATGCGAGCTCAAAGAGTATCCGCAAGCGCGCCATTGTCTGTTCGAAGAAGCGGATGCCTATTACCGGCCGTTCGTCGACGACTTGATCGTATTCCTGAATCGTCAGGCAGGAGACGCATTGTAGTGCCGGTGTCTTCCAGCGACAGGGCACAGCCTGGGCTCTTACGCACGTGGCGATGGCGAATCGCTATCCTGCTGTGCCTGATAACGACGATTAACTATGTCGACCGACTGGTGTTCTCTGTTGCGACGCCAACGCTACGCGATGTGTTCGAATTCTCCAATGCAGACATCGGGACGCTTTCGCTCGCCTTTTTACTCGCTTACGGCTTCGGGCAGATCGTGGCGGGCCGTATTGTCGACCGCTTCGGCGTCAAACGGGTCTTTTCCATTGCGGTCATTGTATGGAGCATCGCGGGCATCGCACATGCCTGGGGGCAGGGCATCAGGAGTTTCATCACTGCCCGGGTTTTTCTCGGTATTGGTGAGGCGATTAATTTTCCGGCCGTGTTCAAATCGGTGGCCGAGTGGTTCCCACGTGAGGAACGGGCACTCGCGGTCGGCGTTGTCACGCTTGGCGTTGGCTTCGGTTCGATCATTACACCGCCATTGGTCGGCTGGTTGATCATCGACTATAGCTGGCAGGCGGCATTCGTTGTGCCTGGCTTGTTGGGGTTCTTGTGGTTGGCATTGTGGTGGCGTTATTACGAGACACCCACGGCGCACCATTTTCTGCAAGCCAGAGAACTCGCGTTCATTCGTGCTGGCCAGGACACCACGAGCGACGAGCCGCGGCCAGCCTGGAGCGCGTTATTGAGACAGCGCACCACCTGGGCGCTGA
>JBCAZB010000207.1:0-5187 GCA_038533315.1 Pseudomonadota bacterium
TTGGCTTCGGTACTGCGCCGAAACCGATGCTGTATATAATCACAGGGGCTGATTATTTATACAGGTAAGCATGATGAACGAGCTGACGCCAAGGCAATCGCAGATTCTGGAGCTGATTCAGGATTTCATCCATGAAACGGGTATGCCGCCTACACGTGCAGAAATCGCACGCGAGCTCGGCTTCAAATCACCTAATGCGGCCGAGGAACATTTGCGTGCCTTGCAGCGCAAAGGTGTTTTGGAGCTAATCCCGGGTACTTCCCGCGGCATTCAGCTCAAAGACTCCTTACGTGATCAGATCGGTTTGCCGCTGGTCGGACGTGTGGCTGCGGGTCATCCGATTCTGGCGGAGCAGAATATCGAGGCGCATTACCGCGTCGATCCGGCGTTTTTTAGCCCCAAGCCACATTACTTGTTGCGCGTGCAGGGTATGAGTATGCGCGATATCGGCATCCTCGATGGCGACCTGGTAGCGGTACACCGGACACCGGAGGTACGTAGCCGTCAGGTTGTCGTGGCACGTCTCGAGGACGAGGTCACGGTCAAGCGCTACAAGCAGGAGGGCAGCCTGGTCTGGTTGTTGCCGGAGAATACAGATTTTGAGCCGATTCGCGTCGATCTGAAAGAACAGGCATTAGTGATCGAAGGCGTTGTCGTCGGTGTGATTCGTGACGGTGTGCAGGTGCATTAATTAGCGTTATTTAGTGCCCGGGTCTGTTGGCGACCCGACCCCGGGTGAACTCAATGGTTGCCAACAGACTGACAGGAGTGCGGCGCGGTGCGGAAACCCATCGGGCGCAAGCCGAAAGGCTCGGCTGCGCCAGCCAAAGACAATGTGATAACTCCGGCAGACGATGCCGGAGTTTTTTTTTCTTCATCGACCGGGCCATCGACGGCAGCGCCCGCAGCCGAAGACGCGGCTGCGCTATTAACGACACCGCCGACGGATGATGATGCGTTGCAAACGTTATTTGAGTCCGCCGGGCTGTGGCGGGCGAACAGTTTGCGTGCACAACAGGGCGACTATATACCGACGGGGCTGACCGCACTCGATCAACAACTGCCGGGTCAGGGTTGGCCGATTGCTGGTCTGACAGAACTGTTGAGTGCACAGCACGGTGTTGGTGAGTTACGCCTGCTGATGCCCGGTTTGGCGCAATTGGCGGCCACGCGTCCCGGCTGGATCGTCTGGATCGCGCCACCGTATCTGCCCAATGCACCGGCGTTAATGCAATGGGGCATCGCACCGGATCGGGTGTTGCTGATTCATCCGCGTTCAGCGCCAGATGTCGCCTGGGCGGCCGAGCAGGCCCTGGTCTCCGGTACTTGTATTGCGATGTTGTTATGGACCCCATTGCTGGAATCGGTTCGAGCCCGTCGCGCCAAGCGCGGCGAGCGGCGCGTATTATCTCTCAGTCAGTTGACACGGCGCCTGCAGTTGGCCGCGGCAACTCACCAATGCTGGGCGGTGGCATTGCGTGACAGAGCGGCACGTCGTCAGCCATCAGCAGCGATGCTGCGATTGTTGATCGAGTCGGAGCAGGGGCGGCGGCATTTGCACGTATTGAAAGCACGCGGTGGCCGCCCGGCTGTCATCCATGACTTTGAAGCCGATGTCGATCTGGATGCCATGATGGTCGCCGCAGCGCGTGGTAACGCGGATTGATATGGCGCGTTTTGCTCGTACCAATCCACACCCTGATTTATTCGCGGGGCTCGTACAGGAGCCACCAGCGCGTCCTGAGTCAGATCCTGCGCCGCCGACAACGACACCGATAGCACCGACGGTACAGCGTAAGTCGCCGTTATGGATTGCGATCTATTTGCCGGCGCTTGCGTTGCAGGCACGTCAGGATGATTGCGATAAAGACCGTGCCTGTGTCGTCATCGAAGACGATCCGTTGCAGCGCATTGTCGCCACTAACAAGGCGGCTCGCCGTGCCGGCGTGATACCGGGCCAGGCGCTACGTAGTGCGTTGGCGTTGGAGAGCGATCTGCAAGTGTTGGAGCGCCAGCCAGAGGCAGAAACAGCGCTGTTGGGCCAGCTTGCGCATCGCTTGTTGTCATTCACCAATAATGTGTCGTTACAACCGCCGTATGCGGTGTTGCTGGAGGTGTCTGGGAGTCTCCGGCTGTTTGGCGGGATCACGTCGCTGCGAGATAAACTGATGGCCGTGCTGCAGGATCAGCAGTTTTTTTTTCGCTGTAGCGTCGCGCCCACCGCACAAGCCGCCTACTGGTTTGCCAAGCTGGGTATCTATCCTTCCCCGCATGACGTGGCCACACAATCGCACCACTGCCCGGCGGTACAGCGTGCATTGAATGCACTCGATATTTCGGTCACCGATTGGTCGAGCGATACCGTACAAGCGTTATCCGAGATGGGGGTACGCACGCTGGCGGATTGTCGGCGCTTGCCGCGTGCCGGGGTGTTGCGCCGTTTTGGTCCTGCCGTGTTGCAGTCATTGGCGCAGGCGTTTGGTGAGCTGCCCGAGGTGCGCGAATACATTCGTGAGCCCGAACAGTTCACCGGTTTACAGCAACTGGATGCCGAAATCAGTGAAGCGCCGCAGTTGGCCGAGGCTTGTCAGGTGTTGCTGCAGCAGTTGGTGGCGTTCTGTCGGCGTCATCAGTCGACAGTGCAAAGTCTGCAGTTTCGCTTTCATGCCTGGCGCGGTAGTGCGGGCGCGTTGAGCGTGCCACTCAGTAGCCCCGGGTATCAACGTCATCACTGGGAGCGTTTGCTGGCGGCCCATCTTGAGCGCTGCGTGTTGCAACAGCCAGCGGTCGCGGTGAGCCTGCAAGCCGAGGCGAGCGGCAGTATGACACCGCAGTCCGGTGGTCTTGCGCTGATGCATGCAGACCATGCAGCGACGGTGGCTGATCAAACGGGTACTTACGAATTTCTTGACCGACTACGCGCTCGTCTGGGCGATGAGGCGGTGAGCGCCTTGCAGCATGTGAATTCCCATTGTCCAAGCACCGCGTCACGCACGATAGCGCCGTCGTCTACACGATCCACTCAGGCGACACTACCGCCGGATTGGCAGCTGCATGACGCGACATCCGAGGTTGTCGATACCGTGTTATGGCGGCAACGGCCGTTATGGTTGTTGGAGCAGCCACAGCCCATTCGTGATATCGATGGTCAGCTGTATTTCGATGGTGCATTACGGCTACTGAGCGGACCGGAGCGTATCGAACTACCGTGGTGGGACAGCGCTGGTGCGGTGCGTGATTATTTTGTCGCGGACGCGGTCAACGGTGCGCGCCTGTGGGTATTTCGTGAGCGAACGAACGAGACCGACACACTGCAATGGTGGCTGCAAGGGGTGTTTGGTTAGTGCGTGGCGTGTATGCCGAACTGCACGCGCTATCGAACTTTACGTTTCTGCGTGGTGCATCACATCCGGAAGAGATGGTCGCGCAAGCGGCGCATCTCGGCTACGACGCCATCGCGATCACCGATGAGTGCTCGCTGTCCGGCATCGTTCGTGCGCATACGGCGGCACGTGATCACGACATCAAATTGATTTGCGGCGCCGAGTTCGTTTTGCAAGACGGACCGGTATTGACGGTGTTGGCGAATAACCGGGAAGGTTACGCGGGGCTGTGTCGGCTGATCACCATGGCCCGCTGCGCCGCCAGCAAAGGCAGCTATGCGATCGACAGCGATGGTTTGCTGACCCTCGTGGACAGCACCGATGGTGCGAATCTTAAGCATTGCTCGGTGTTGTGGTCGCCTGGCAACGATTTTGCGTTTGCGCCGCCGATGCAGAACTTACGCGATGCGCTGCGCGGGCAGTTGTGGATTGCCGCCGAGGTGTTTCCAGATGGTATGCACCGATTACGTTTTGAGGCGCTGCGTCGTCTTAGCGCACGCACCGGTTTGCCGTTGGTTGCTTCGGGGGATGTGCATATGCATGTGCGTGCGCGTCGCGCGTTGCAGGACACACTAACAGCGATTCGTCTCGGTACGACAGTCCACGAAGCCGGTTATGCGCTATACGCCAACAGTGAGCGCCACCTGCGTCGCCTGGAGGTGCTGCAGCGTTTGTATCCGCAGCCGTTGCTGCGTGAGTCGCTCGCGATTGCCGAACGGGCTGATTTTTCGCTGGACTCGCTGCGCTACGAATATCCACGCGAGTTGGTGCCGGCGGGTCATAGCGCCAGCAGCTGGCTACGCCAGTTGACAGAGCAGGGTGCCGTCAGGCGATGGCCTCAGGGTACCAGCGCGCGCGTCCAGCAACTGATCGATCACGAGCTGTCGCTGATACAGGACCTGGCCTACGAGCCTTACTTTCTAACCGTGCACGACATCGTACGCTGGGCGCGTGAGCAGGGCATTTTGTGTCAGGGCAGAGGTTCCGCCGCCAACTCTGCGGTGTGTTTCTGCTTAGGTATTACCGAAGTCGACCCGGCACGGCAGTCCACACTGGTCGAGCGTTTCATCAGCCGTGAGCGCAATGAGCCACCCGATATCGATGTCGATTTCGAACATCAGCGCCGCGAAGAGGTGATTCAGTACATCTATCGCAAGTATGGTCGCGAGCGTGCCGCGTTGGCGGCTACGGTGATTTGTTACCGGCCACGTAGTGCGATGCGCGATGTCGGTAAGGCACTCGGCTTACACGCGCTGCAAACCGACAAACTAGCGCGCAATATGCAATGGTGGGACGGGCAGCAGGTCGACGATGAGCGGGTACGCGAAGCCGGTCTGGATCCGGCGAATCCCGTGATTGCGCGCTTGCTGCAGCTCGTGCGCGAGATTCTTGGGTTCCCACGACATCTGTCCCAACACGTTGGCGGTTTTGTTATCGCTGAACGCGCATTGCATGAGCTCGTGCCGGTCGAAAATGCGGCGATGCCGGAGCGTACCGTGATCCAGTGGGAGAAGGACGATCTTGAATCCCTCGGACTGCTCAAAGTCGATGTGCTCGGGCTCGGCATGCTCAGCGCCATTCGTCGCTGCTTTCATTTGATCCGAGACTTTTCTGGTCAGCGTCTGACGTTGGCGACGGTGCCGGCGGAAGATCCGAATGTCTACGATATGATTTGCAAGGCCGATACGATGGGTGTCTTCCAGATCGAATCACGCGCGCAGATGTCGATGCTGCCGCGCCTGAAGCCACGCCGGTTTTATGATCTGGTGATCGAAGTCGCAATTATTCGACCTGGCCCGATTCA
>JBCAZB010000208.1:0-5179 GCA_038533315.1 Pseudomonadota bacterium
CCCACTCATTTGGGTCGTGTTGCTCGCGCCTTTTCTCGCTCTGTTGCCCGGCATGCGCGGCGCCCGACGCAATAGCTGGCTGCTTGCGCTACTTGCGGCTGTCGGCTATGCCACCGTTGGCATGATGGATGCCATCGCCAACCCCGGTAGTATTACCGCAGCGGCGATATTGGCGGGCGTCGCTATCGTGACGTTTTTCGTCTTGATTCCCGCGATTCGAACGATGCCGGCACCACCGAAGCCGCCACCAGAACCCTAGAATTAATTCGAGCGGACAATGTGCGCCCGAGAATCTCTGCGTCTATTCAAAAACTGCGATTTCGGCTGTTCGCGACCTACTTTCTTCGCTCAATACAATTCGCTCAGAAATCAGTTCCCTCACCGCCTGCAGGCCGATGCAGACTTGGCTCACGACGTCGGTCGCGCGATAGGTAGCGGCCAGCGATTCATTTGCTGCGCTGAATACAATTCACTTAGACATCCGTTCCCTCACCACTCGACGGTTGTCGCGAAAATCAGTTCACAACGCCGGTCTTGCAACCAGAAATGCGCTGCCCAGCGGTCACGCAGTCAGGGAGTCGTTTTCTGAGCGAATCATTTTGAGCGAAGAAAATGAATCGCTGGCTGCCACGCACCGCTTTCTACACCAAAAGGTAATATTGCACGGATCGCAAAACTCTAGTGATCAAACCCTGTCAATTCGGCAGCACGCTGCAGATCCGCACCAGACTCACGCACCAGGCCACGAACAAACGGCAAGGTCAATTTGCGGCCCGATGACAACGAGTGGTGATCGAGTACCCGCAACCATTCAAACAGTGTCGACAACGCACGAGGTAGATGTTTCAACATGTAAGCCGCTGCGCCCTCAGAGAGTCGCAGACCCCGGGCATCGGCGCGTTTTAGCAACGCGGCATATTGATCTTCATCGCTCGGTACACGCAGGCGAAAACGCGCCAGACTCGTCAGGCGACTCTCTAGGTCAGGCAATTCAAAACCGGACTCCGCGACATTGCCCGTGGCACTGACGACCAAGCGTCCGCCGAATTTCAGTGCATTCTCATAAAGCAACAACAGCGCGCGCTCCCACTCGTCGTTGCCAGCGACCGCGCCAACATCATCCAGACAGACCGTCAAATGTCCCGGCAAGCCATCGACGCAGTCGGCGGGTAGCGACTGAGTCATTGGCAGAAATATCGCCTGGCCCGCGGGCGCCGCTGCAATCACCGCCTGCAACAAATGGCTGCGCCCACTGTTTGGCTCGCCCGCCAGCCAAACGCCTGGCGCTGGTAACCGCTGCAGGGCGGCCACTGCCTCGGTATTAGGACCAGCGTGGTAAGTTTCGAAGCGCGCCTCGACGTCCAAAGTGACGTCCAGTGAAAGCTGCGTTGTCACCATGTCAACAGCTCACGTAGCGCTAGCCTAACCTCAATCGGCATCGTGCTTAGCGCTAGACTTCTCAGCAATTTCCTCGCTGTCGTCAGCGCCTGCTGGTGGTTCCTCATCATCTGGAACTACCTGCTCCAGATAGGCTTCCGCCTCCGGGTGCGTGCTCAGGAAACGCTGGTAGGTAAATCTCACAACAACCGCAATGACGGCAGCCGCTGGCAGCGCCAGCAATACGCCGAAGAAACCAAACAGTTGTCCAAACGCCATCACCGCAAAAATGACGAGAACCGGATGCAGGCCAATGCGGTCGCCGACGAGCTTCGGCGTGAGCACGGAGCCTTCAATAAACTGGGCCACGCTGAACACGACCACGACCAGTAACAACATGACACCGCTGTCGGGGGAGTTAAGCGCTGTCAGACCCGCCAGCCCGATGCCGAATACCAAGCCCAGGTAAGGGACAAAACTGACGATACCGGCGACCACGCCAATCGCCAGCGCAAACTGCAGTCCGATCAACGACAAACCGATCGTATAGATCGCTGCCAGGCCAATCATCACCAGCAACTGCCCACGCAAGAACGCACCGAGCGTCTCGTCGGTCTGGCGCGCCAGATCGATCACTACCGGCCGTTTGTCGGCTGGTATCAGAGCGCCGATGCGTGCCACCAGCAGGTCCCAATCGCGTAGCAAATAGAAGGTCAGAATAGGGATCAGGAACAGATTGACCACCGCACCGATAAGCGCGCTGCCCGAGCGCCCGACTTGGGCGAGGAAAGATGTTCCCCAGGCGCCAGCGGTGGAACCAAACTGCTCGATCATTGATGACAGGCCGAACTCCGCCTCGCCGACATCGTCGCTGATAAAGGCAGCAATATGTGGCCAAACCTTGTCTTCCAACAATTGCAGATAGCGCGGCAACACCTCCAACAACGCGCTGACCTGCGAGCGAACGAGCGGCAGTAATAACAACACCAGCAAGAAAACGACGAGGATCGTCAGCACGAAAACGGCCAGCACGGCGACCGGACGCGGCATACGCAGGCGTTGCAAACGATCGGCCAGCGGATCACCCAGATAAGCCAATAACCCCGCCGCAACAAACGGGGTCAGCACCGGCGCGAGCGCATAGAGCAAAAATCCGCCTAGGGCCAGGCCGGCGATCCAGACCATACGTTGTTCCGAAATCATACGCTGTGCTCCTTCGCACGTCTGATCCATTCGATGACGTAGCCAGCCGTACTAACAGTCATTGTGGCAAGTAGCGCCCACATCAGACTTTGCGTTGTCCAGATCGCCCAATCGCCTGGCAGTCCGATCAAACCGGTTCGCAACAACAGCACGGAAACGACGTATAGCAACAGCAAGACGGTATTGAGCTTGCTGACATTGCTCGGGCGACCTTCGAGATCACCATACAAGAAGTGATAGGTGATCGCGCCGCCCATGATCAGAAGGTCACGAGCGATGACAAGCAACGCGAACCACGCCGGCACCAGGCCAATCCAAGCCAGCACACCGAACGTACCAATGAGCAAAAGCTTATCGGCGATCGGGTCGAGGATCGCACCAAGCTCGCTGCGCCAATTGAATCGTCGCGCCAACCAGCCATCGATTCCATCGGAGAATCCGGCAATAAAAAACAAGCTCACGCCCATCTGGTAGCGCTCTTCAGCTATTGAGGCGATCACCATGGGCACCAACGAAATTCGTGCCAGCGAGATCGCGTTGGGTATCCAACGCAGCGGCGTGCTCACCGCAGGCCGTCCTCGGTGCGCACACGAAATTCGAGATCTGCACCTATTGAGGTTGCGCCAATCGTTGGCTGACCCAGCTCAAATGAAACCACATCAGACGCCCGCGTCAGCAACTCGCCCTCCAGAATGCCAGCCAGGCGCTCGCGCGATGTCAGGCTGTCGACTTCGAACACGACGCTGTCCGCCTGCATCGACAGCACATCCACTCGCTCGATGAGACTCTGCGTGGACAAGAAGCGATAGACCTGCCCATAACGCGCTGCACCGTCAATCCCAACGACTCGCACACGAACACCGGTAGACGCCTCAGGACTACTGGCAAACGCTGCCATCATATCGCCCAACACACGTTGTGCGGCCTGCTCTACGCTGCCGGTAAATTCCTGGCGCTCACCGGCGAAAAGCCAAGTCCAGCGGATGGACTGCAGCCGCTCGCTGTTCGCCTTGCCCAGCAGAACGCTGCTGGTCCCGTAGCGCTGGGAAGCCCGCAATACAACGTCTTCAAAGCCGCCCCAGACATCAACATCCGACACCGCCGACGTATCCACCGGATCCAGCTGCGGTAATGCGAGTGGGACGCCGTATGCCGACGCACTGGCAGCGAGCGCGGCACGCAGTTCACGCTCCGCAGTAATGATGCGCGGCTCGCTTACCGTGTCAGGCGCTTCCGGCACACTGACCGGCATCTCAACAACGCGTTCGTCCGCGCCAACAAGAGCCCTCGGCTCGCCGGGCGACTCCATCGCGATCCATGTTAACGTCAACGGACGATCGCTACCCCAGACGCCGATACCGGCATCCCGTAGCCTGGAGCTGATGGCAACGCCGTCGAACGATACCCAGAGCCTGCCGGATGCCCCCTCGCGCCATCCGAGTACATATTGGTCCGCCTCACCGAGTGCGGCGGTGACGCCCACCGTCGCTCCCCCTGGCGTGAGTCGCGTCATGACCTGCTGCAACGCGCGCGCATAGGCGAGCGATCGCCCGTTGCGGCGAGCGCTGTCATAAGCGACTTCGGCGGTATATAGATCCGGCAGCGTGACGGCATGCGATGGCGTCGTTGCCAACGCACACCAAAACAGCGCTGCGGCCAGGACTGTCCCCGTCCACCCTAGCGATAAATTCCTCATATCGCGATTATATCGGTTTCGGCGCCTTGATCGAAGAGAACGCCTGTGACGACCGCTTCGGCTGTGAAATAATTCAAACATGAGCAATGACACAGAAGCGCGATCGCTGAGCTATAAAGACGCCGGTGTGGACATCGATGCCGGCAATACACTGGTCAAGCGCATTGGCGATACCGTCAAACGCACTCATCGACCTGGGGTAGTGACCGGACTCGGGGGCTTTGGCGGCCTGTTTGATCTCGATCTCGCTCGATTCCCCGATCCAATTCTTGTTTCTGGCACAGACGGTGTCGGCACCAAACTGCTGCTAGCGCGCGAGTTGGGTCGGCACGACACGATCGGCATCGATCTGGTCGCGATGTGTGTCAACGATATTGTGGTTACCGGCGCAGAACCGCTTTTTTTTCTCGATTACTTCGCGACGGGGGCACTCGATATCGACGCCGCTGCCGAGGTGATAGGCGGTATAGGCCGGGGCTGTGAGCTTGCCGGATGCGCCTTGATTGGCGGCGAAACGGCAGAAATGCCTGGCATGTATGCGCCCGGCGACTACGACCTCGCGGGCTTTGCTGTTGGCGCCGTCAGCCGCCCTGCACTAATCGACTCCGCCCACGTGCAGGTTGGCGATGTTGTGATCGGTCTGGCATCGAGTGGCCCCCATTCCAATGGCTATTCACTGATTCGCAAAGTACTGGAGCGCTATGACGGATCGTTGGCGGATTCTTTCGACGGCAACACACTGGGTGAGGCGCTGCTTGCACCGACGCGCATCTACGTCAAACCGCTGCTGGCCTTGGCCGCCGCCATCGACGTCCATGCCATCGCGCACATTACCGGCGGCGGGCTTTCCGAAAACTTGCCGCGGGTGTTGCCCGATGGCACCGCTGTCCAGTTGTCGCTCGA
>JBCAZB010000209.1:0-5137 GCA_038533315.1 Pseudomonadota bacterium
GTTCGACCATTTTGGCTCCACGCACTCAGACGAGAATCGCACGCTGGTTTATGACATTTATGCGCGTTTGCGAGAAGCCGGCCACATCTACACGAAGACTATCATTCAGGCCTATGACGAACAGGAAAACATGTTCCTGCCAGATCGATTCGTCAAAGGCACTTGTCCGAAATGCGGCGCGGAAGACCAATACGGTGATGCATGCGAAAACTGCGGCACAACCTACACGCCACAGGATCTCATCAACCCCGTGTCAGTCTTGTCCGGCAAGCCGCCCGTTACACGCGACAGCGAGCACTATTTCTTCAAGCTGGGTGAGTTCGAGGCTTTTCTGAAAACCTGGCTCGATACCAACGCGATCGATACGAGCGTGCAGAAAAAACTTGCGGAGTGGTTCGAGGCCGGCTTGCAGGATTGGGATATCTCGCGCGATGCACCCTACTTCGGTTTTGAGATCCCCGATGCCGATAACAAGTTTTTCTATGTTTGGCTCGACGCACCGGTCGGCTATTTCGCGAGCTTCAAAGCGTTGTGCAACGAGCGTGGCATGGACTTCGATGAATGGCTGGCACCCGACAGCAACACTGAGCTCTATCACTTCATCGGCAAGGACATCATGTACTTCCATGCGCTGTTCTGGCCGGCCGTGCTGCACGGCGCAAATTACCGCACGCCGAATGGGATCTACGCCCATGGTTTTCTAACCGTCGATGGCAAGAAAATGTCGAAATCGCGTGGCACCTTCATCAAGGCTGCGACTTACCTCGACAGCCTGCCCGCAGATCATTTGCGTTACTACTACGCCGCGAAGCTCGGGCCAGGCATCGATGACATCGATTTGAATCTCGCGGACTTTGTCGCACGCGTAAACTCGGATCTCGTCGGTAAGCTTGTGAATATTGCGAGTCGCTGTGCCGGCTTCATCGTCAAAGGTAACAACAGTCTGTTAAGCGATGCGCTACCTGATCCGGCGCTCTACCAGACATTCGCCGATGCGAGTGAGCGCATCGCTGATTACTACGAAGCGCGTGAATTCTCCAAAGCGATGCGCGAGATTATGCGGCTTGCCGATCTTGCCAATCAGTTTATCGACGAGAACAAACCCTGGGTTATGGCGAAAGACGAGGCCCAGCGCGCTGCCGTTCCAGGCGTGTGTACGCAAGGCTTGAATTGTTTCCGTGCTCTTGCGATCTATCTCGCGCCGGTCATTCCAGCGATCGCCGAAAAAGCCAAGACGCTGTTCAACGAACAAGCGTGGGACTGGGATAGCGTCAAGACTCCAATCCTCGGTACCAAGATCGAGAAATTTAAGCCAATGCTAGGTCGTATTGATGACAAACAAATTGGCGCGATGAAAGCCGCGAGTGCGACTGAACTGGAAGCGACAGTCGCACCGACAGACAACGAGGAGGACGACGTGATCAGCATCGACGACTTCATGAAAGTGGACTTGCGTATCGCCGAAATCGTGGCTGCCGACCATGTAGAAGGCGCCGACAAGCTGCTGAAGCTGACGCTGAGTCTCGGCGATAGCGAACGCCAGGTATTCGCCGGCATTAAGTCCGCGTACGAACCCGAGACACTGGTCGGTCGGTTGACTGTTGTCGTCGCCAATCTCGCGCCACGCAAAATGCGCTTCGGTTTGTCCGAGGGCATGGTGCTGGCCGCCGGGGATGGTAAAGGCATTTTTCTGCTGTCACCTGACAGCGGCGCGCAACCCGGAATGCGCGTCAAGTAGTCGGAGGCGATCCCGATGCTGCATGAATGGTTTCTCATTCTGATCAGCACCGTTCTGGTCAACAACTTCGTGTTGACCCGTTTCCTCGGGTTGTGTCCGTTTCTTGGCGCAACGCGACAGCTCGATACGGCGGCAGGCATGTGCGTTGCGACAATGTTTGTGCTGACGCTGTCATCCGCGACCAGTTATCTGGTGGAAGCCTGGATCCTGCAACCGCTCGATATCACCTACTTACGCACACTGACGTTCATTCTGATCATCGCTTCGCTCGTCCAGTTCAGCGAGATCATGATTCGCCGTATGAGCCCGATGCTCGAGCAGATGCTCGGCATTTATCTACCGCTGATCACCACCAACTGCGCTGTACTGGGCGTAGCACTGCTGAGTATCCAGGAGATCGATAGCTTCGCCCAGGCGGTCTGGTACGGGTTCGGTGCTGCGAGTGGTTTCGCTCTCGTCACCATGATGTTCGCTGCCATGCGCGAACGCATCGAGACGCCGTTCATTCCGGCGGCGCTGCGCGGCTCTGCTATCGCGCTCGTGAGTGCTGGCATCATGTCACTGGCGTTCCTCGGGTTCTCCGGGCTGGGGTTACGCTGATGCTGACACCGGTCATCGTTCTAACTTGTATCGCTTTGTTCTGTGGCGCCTGTTTAACGTTGGCGGCGCGTTCGCTGCCAGCCAATGCCGATGCGGTGGTAAGCCAAATCGATGCGTTGTTGCCGCAAACGCAGTGCGCCCAGTGTGGCTACCCGGGTTGCCGGCCGTATGCGCAAGCGATTGCCGATGGCGACGCGGCCATTAATCGTTGCCCGCCCGGCGGTGACGCCACCATCGCAGCCCTCGCCCGCCTGCTCGATCGCGACATCATCGCACTCGACGCCGATCTACCGCCGCCGGCACCACCGATGTTGGCTTTGATTGACGAGGCACAATGCATCGGCTGTGCGCGTTGCCTGCCTGCCTGCCCGGTCGATGCGATCATCGGTGCGCACCAGTATTCGCATACCGTCGTCAACGCATTGTGCACCGGTTGCGAGCTGTGTATCGCACCCTGCCCCGTCGATTGCATCAGTATGGTGCCCGACCTGAGGCAAACCGCATGACCACGGCCGCCACCGAAGATCTGTATCGCTTGCCAGGTGGCATACGCCTGCCCTCGTTCAAGGAACAATCGCGAGGTAAGCCGATCGTCGATGTGCCCGTGCCGTCACGATTGATCATCCCATTGCGGCAACATGCCGGAGAACCAGCGAAGCCACTCGTAGCCGTCGGCGATCGGGTGTTAACCGGACAACGAATCGCCGAGGCCAGCGGCAATTTTAGCGCACCGGTGCATGCGAGTAGCTCTGGCGTCGTAACGGCTATCGAACATCGGCCGATTGCCGACAGACATCGCGAGGAAGCAATCTGCATTGAAATCGAAACGGACGGCGAAGACACGAGCTATCCGTCACTTGCGCCGATTAATAACCCGTTCGCTGAGACACAGGAATCGTTGCTTGCCGCTATCGAGGCCGCGGGCATCGTTGGGCTCGGGGGCGCCGCTTTTCCGACGGTCGCCAAGCTGCGGCATGCCATCGAGACATCGATCGATACGTTGGTATTGAATGGCGTCGAATGCGAGCCCTACATCAGCTGCGATGATGCGCTGATGTGCGCCTCCGCTGCGGACATACTGTACGGCGCGCGCATCTTATTGACCGCGCTCGACCTGCCGCACTGTTTTGTCGGTGTAGAAAGCGACAAACCGGAGGCCTGGGAGGCGTTCCGCAGTGCGGCTGAGATCGACGCCGACGAACGTTTGCAAATGGTACGTATTCCAACGGTCTATCCGTCCGGTGGTGAAGACCAGCTCGTCTACCTGATGACAGGTCGCGAGGTGCCTACGGGCGGCTACCCCAGTGACGTCGGCGCGTTGGTGCACAATGTCGGCACGGCGGCGGCCGTTGCCAATCTCGCGTTGACCGGTATGCCAATGATTTCGCGGATCGTTACGGTTACCGGCGACGGCGTCGCGCGCCCCGGGAACTATCGCGTGCGCTTTGGCACACCGATGGCAGACGTTGCAGCGGCCGCAGGCGGCTACACAGAATCCGCCAAGCGTTTAATCATGGGTGGCCCGATGACCGGTCTCGCACTCACGAGCGACGCGCTACCAGTGACCAAGGCGAGCAACTGTCTGCTGTTTACCGGCCCCGCCATTCAGACGTCACGTGAGCCAGAGCGGCCCTGTATCCGTTGCGGCGAATGCGCACGGATTTGTCCAGTGCGACTGCAGCCGCAACAACTCTACCGCGCGCATCAATTTGATCAAAGCGACACACTCGATGCGTTAGGCCTACGAGACTGCATCGAATGTGGCTGTTGCGATCTTGTCTGCCCCAGCCATATTCCGCTGACTCACAGTTTTCGCACTGCCAAGCAGCAACGCAAACTCGAAGTCTACGAGCGTGAACGAGCGAGCCGCGCTAAAGAACGATTCCAACAACGCCAGGCCCGCGATGAACAGCGCGCGCAGTCAGAATCGGAAAATCTCCGTGCGCTAAAGGACAAGGCGAGTCGCGATGCGATTGCCGAGATTCTCGCGCGTAAAAAGCCAAGCCAAGGTGACGACGACTGATGCGCTTTGAAGCCGCCATCACACCTTACCTGCGACCGACAACCGGTGTTGGCGCGATGATGCAAGAGGTCACTCTCAGTCTAGTGCCGGCCATCGTCGTGTACTTTTTCTTTTTCGGTTTTGGCATTCTGTTCAACATCGTGCTGTGCATCGCAGCCTGTGTCGCGTTCGAAGCACTGGCATTGATGCTGCGCAAGCAACCGGTCGCAAGCACGCTGGGTGACTTTAGCGTGATTCTGACAGCGGTCTTGCTGGCGCTCGCGCTGCCCACCTATCTACCGGTCTACGTCACAGTGATCGCGTGCGCGGCAGCCGTGTTGCTGGCCAAACATGCTTACGGCGGCATCGGCTACAACCCGTTTAATCCGGCGATGGTCGGCTACGCGTTTGTACTGATTTCGTTTCCAATCGAAATGAGTAGCTGGCTGCCGCCGAGTCTTGGCGACATCGACTATGTGCGTCCCAGCGTCTGGGAACGTCTGCAATATGTGTTCACTGGCAGTTGGCCGGACAGTCTGACACTCGACGCCGTCACACGCGCAACGCCGCTCGACATGGTGCGCAACGGCATGGCGAATTCCGAGATGTTCGCCGAGATTCGTATCAACCCCATTTTCGGTGACTTCGGCGGTTACGGCTGGGAGTGGATAGGTAATTTCCTGGCCGTCGCCGGTTTTTGGCTGCTGTATCGCGGCATCATTCGCTGGCATATCCCGGTTGCGGTACTAGCCGGCATGTTGCTGCCTGCGACGGTCGCAACGATGACGACCTCCGGC
>JBCAZB010000210.1:0-5129 GCA_038533315.1 Pseudomonadota bacterium
TGTGGTCTTTAGTGAGCTTTCGGCACTCGACTAGCTGCGGCTCCTTGACCTTGATGATGAGCTCGGCTTCCGCGAACACCGCATCGGCATCGGCAACCACGGTGGCACCCGCCGCCTTGAATTGTTCGTCCGAGATATCCACACCCAAACCTGCGCCCGCCTGAACGAATACCGTATGACCCGCACGCGTTAGATCCGCAACACCGTCGTGCGTCATGCCTACGCGGCGTTCCTGTACTTTGATTTCCGCCGGAATTCCTACTCGCATGTTCCGTCACCCCGCCATTTTGAGTGCGCAAATTATCGCATGTGTTTGTGCGCCAGTCGTCCATTTCGCAACGCGCTGGTGAAGTTTTTTCGGAGCTTGCCGCCAACGTCCAGACAGTAGCAATTCAGGGCTGCTTAAAATGGCAACACTACATTCTGGCGGCGTCCTGCGTCGTTATGTCGCACTCTTTTGCGTCGCGCTCACCGCCTGTGGCGGCGGTGGCAGCGATAGTCCGATCCCGCAAGCCGACAGCTCGTCGGACCCGGATCTCGATATCGCAGTATTGGCTTACAGCCCCGACTATCGGGTACCGGAAGGTTTCTATCAGGAGCCGGATCGATACCCGGACCGCAGCGTATTCACCTTTCATGTCAAACAAAGCGATGTCGGCAGCACACCTGTGGTCGATCACGAGCTGTGTACGGACGACTTCGCGGTCGCGCTCGACTGGTCGGAACAAAGCGCTGCGGCGCGCCAATTCGATACGGCTTTTAGCGCCAGCAGCCAGGGAGAGTGGTTTTTCGAGTTTGAACGGGTCGCCAACGACGCTGCTGACAGCATCGTGATTAACCGGGTGTTCCGTTGTGCGCTCCTCGATCGGGCGGGCCTCGACGGCAGCCCCTTTGCCGGTCAGGTCAACAAAGAGCCGGTCATGGCGGATGACCTCCGGTTTCTGAGCGAGTACTTCTGGCAGTTCAGCATCTACAACAACGCGTTGCATGCTGTGATCTCGAGTGGGCCCGCAACGGTCGCTGACGGGCTGGCGCATGATCTGATCCGCGCTGAGGTACGTGTCGGAGAGGGAAATCAGTCCGGGTGCGATCGCGTCGAGCTATGGCGCTGGCGCCATACTGTTGACGGTGATACCGGCGCACTCACCTCTGAGCAACTATTCCAGCGCGCGTTCGATGCCCGCCAGGTCAACAGCAACGTATCGCTTTGCGATTAAAAAAAGGCCGGTGCCCGGGGAGTGGGCAACCGGCCTCAGTCGCTTGCGAACAAGCGGGGTAGCCTTTTAGTTGACCGCTACCGGCTGACCGCGACGGCTTTTCTTCCACCAGCCTTCGTCCAACTCAACCGTGGCCGTAGCGCCTGCTTGATCCACCGTGCACAGCGCCCGGTAACGGGTCGATTTGGCTTCGGTCGGCGCTTTGTGGCGCACTGTCAGCCAGAAGCGAGTTTGCTCGTCGTTACTGGCGATCGAGACCCGATTAATGCGTGCATCGCCTTGATCGAGTTCAGCGCGTACAGCGGTCTCACAGGCATCCTGTAACTGCACATTGCTGCCCGCATTCGCCGGTGCCGTGAAGGTCGTGGCCAACGCGGCGCTGGCGATAATGGCGGCGATTGTCGTCTTGGTCATTGGTCTGCTCCTTCTCGACGCTGTGGGGGAAATTGGGGGGTTTGCGTCGAGTTGGGTAGCAGCTTATTCTTGCGAAAACGCATCAGCAACGACAAAAAAGCAAGCAGGAAATGCAAAAATGCATGATTTCGATTGGGACGACGTCCGAATCTTTCTGGCCATCGTCGAGCATGGTTCTCTCAGTGCGGCCGCCGAGTCACTGGATATCAATCAAAGTACGGTGAGCCGGCGTGTCACAGCGCTGGAAGACTCACTGGATGTCGCCTTGTTCGAACGCAACCGCGGCTCGCGTTGGGCGGTCACGGCGGCGGGTGAGCAAATGCTCGCCGCTGCTGAATTGATGAACGACAGTGCGAATATGATTGTGCGTGAAGTGGTGCGCAACAGTACCGAAGTACGCGGCCACGTGTCGGTGACCTTCGCCGATGTTGGCGCCCGCTACCTGGCCGTGCCGGCACTCGCGAGCCTGGCCAAAAAATATCCCGAGCTACAACTCACCATGAACGTCAGCAATGACCTGCTCGATTTGTCGTCGCGTGAGGCGGACGTGGCGCTGCGGATTGCCGACGATGTGCCGCAGGATATGCTGGCGACGCGCATTTGCACGGTCTCCATCGGCATTTACGGCACGCGCGATTGGTATGAACGTTACAAGGCGGGCGAACGTCGTCTGCCGATGATCACCTGGATCAAGGACGGCGATTTTGGGGGATTGATCAGCGATATGCAGACTGAGTGGGACGTGCGCTATCGCTCCAATAACACGCAGGCGATGCTGGAATTTGCCCGCACCGGGATTGGTGTTGCGCCATTGAGTTGCTATGAAGCGGGCGGCTTACCCGAGCTGCATCGATTTGAGATGTTCCCCCTGATTCCAGGCCCAGGTCTTTGGGTGCTGTCACATAGCGACTTGCGTACGACCGCTCGGGTAAGGCTGGTGCGCGATGCTTTGGTGGAAGAACTGATGAAGGAAAAGCCGCGCATCGAAATCGTGCCGGGCGACAACTGAGCCGACCGACCGTGTAACGGATTGTTACAGCCTGTCTCGTCCGGTCGATTGACCGATAGTATTAGCGGGTTGGGCGCAGTAAGATCTCGCCGCGCACCCATAACAAGATGACGGACACAACGTGTGCTTTGAAGGGTATTCGAAGCATGGGCGAAAGCCTGCGCTTCGAATTTTCTAACGCCACCGCCCGCTCACGTTCGCGACGGCGCCGCGTCCCGCTCGCCACTCTGCATAGACCACGACAAACGCGACGCTGCAGACCACCATCGCAATCAGTGGAATATGCTCGCGCCACGGGTCCGCGCGACCAGTGATACCGAACAACAGCAGAAATGACAGTTCGCCGACCAGCATAACTAATGCAAGGATCACGAATGCGAGCAGCATCCATTGTGGTGTCGCGCGCCACCAGGCGGACAAACCTGCTCGCCACGCAGAGCGTTCCCGTAGACGATACAAATTGTAGGCAACAACGCCGATGGCAAAGATGCTGGTCACCAACTGGAAGTCCAGCCACGGTGCCATATCGGGGACAGCCTCCACACCCGCCATAAACACGACCATCATCGTGACCTGGCAGGTCAGAACGCAAAACCCGAGTAGAGTTAACGTGGCGGGAACAAGCTGATTCGGCATCGGTTGGGAGCGATTGTTGTGAATGGTGAGTGTACCCGAATGTGTAGGTGTATTGACCTGCCACAAGCCGCTGACGGTTATCAGCAAACCTGTTATCGTCGCTAAAAATCGCCGAGCTTTCGGCGAAACACGGATTGGGGGAAAGCGCTCATGGCGGGCAGTTTGTTTTTGTTACTCGACGATATCGCGACGGTATTGGACGATGTTGCCGCGATGACCAAAGTCGCCGCCAAAAAAACGGCGGGCGTCCTCGGCGATGACCTCGCCCTGAATGCACAGCAAGTCACCGGCGTACGCGCCGAACGTGAGTTGCCGGTTGTATGGGCGGTGGCAAAAGGCTCAGCACTGAACAAGCTGATTCTGGTCCCGGCCGCATTGTTGATTAGCGCCGTGGCGCCGTGGGCGATTACGCCATTGTTGATGATCGGTGGCACCTTCCTGTGTTTTGAAGGTGCAGAAAAACTGGCGCATAAATTTCTGCACCCGAAGCAGGTTGCCGACGACGAGGCGGCGTTGCATGAGGCATTGGTGAAACCAGAGGTTGACCTTCGAGAGGTCGAGCGCGAAAAGATCAAGGGTGCCATTCGCACCGACTTTATTCTGTCTGCCGAGATTATCGTCATCTCACTGGGTACGGTCGCCAGTCAAGCGCTGGATGTCCGTATCGGCGTCTTGGTAGCGATCGCAGTGATTATGACAATCGGCGTTTATGGGCTAGTCGCCGGTATCGTCAAACTCGACGATGCGGGCATGGCGCTGACCCGGAAGACCGGTGCGTTTGCGCAGCGTTGCGGCCGCGCCATTCTTACTGCGGCGCCGTGGCTGATGCGGTTTCTATCGTTCTTCGGTACGGCCGCGATGTTCCTCGTGGGCGGCGGTATTGTTGCGCACGGTATTCCCGCCTTGCATCACCTGGAGCAGCATTGGCTTGAGGGTCTGACCGCACCGTGGGACACACTTGGCAGCATGGCGTTTGGTGGCACTGTCGGCTTGATCGTCGGCGCCGTTGTCTTGATGATCGTGGAAATAGCCAAGAAGTTGCTGGGCCGTACTCCGTCGGAAGAGGCCCATTCCTGACGTCCGTTTTTTTTTCCGAATTTTTGTCAACCGATTCGAAGATAGTGCGTTGTAGTCCCTGATCACGGCATAAAAGCCGTCAATACTGGGAGTAGCAACGATGAACAAGACAACCGTTATTCTGGCCGCAGGCCTTGGCGTAATTGCCCTCGCGGCGGGCTCAACCACCGCCATCGCTGCGCCACTTTATGGCTATAGTGCCGGTGCTTCAACTGCCGCGCCAAAACGCGAGCGCAAACGCACTCGTTCCGCCAACACCACCGAGCGCAAGAGAACAGCGACTGGTCGTAACGGTAGAACGGCCGAAGCCACTTCGCGCCGCACGGTCGATCGCGAGAATCAACGCATTGACCGCGAAAAGACGGTCACGGGCCCGAATGGGCGGACCGCGACGAAACGCGCGACCACGGAACGCACAGACGATGGCTACACGCGCAATGCGACGGCGACCGGTCCTAACGGGCGCACAGCGACACGTGATACCGATGTCAGCTATGACCCTGAAACAGGCGTATCGCGCAATCGCGTCACGACCGGCCCTAACGGCGGTGTCGTCACTCGCGACGACAATGCCCAATGGGACCCTGAAACGGGCACGTATACGCGGAATTCCACCCGCACCGGCCGCAATGGCAACACGGCAACGGCGGACGTCACAGCAACACGTACTGATAACGGTGCGACACGATCAGCGACGCGTACGGCGGCAGATGGACGCACGCTGACCCGTGACGACAACGTGCAGTGGGATGCCGAGAACGGCACCTACAGCCGTG
>JBCAZB010000211.1:0-5114 GCA_038533315.1 Pseudomonadota bacterium
AGTCGCGACAGAATTGCGTAGGCGGCAGTAACGGGCCGAGGAGCTGTTTTTCGAATGAATTGTGTTGAGTGAGAAAAATAGATCGTCGGTCCGACTACATCACACAACCGGGTTTATCTCGCTCGCTCGAAACCACTCGCTCTCAAGCCAACCCCGGTTGCCAGGCAGGTAGCACCAGTTAACAGCGCTGCACACCATTGTCACCAGTCCTCTGAACGCCACTGACAATCTATCGTGGCCAGGGAGGTGTTTTCTGAGCGAGTCTTTTCGAGCGAGGAAAATACATCGCTGGCTGTCTAGTTCGACCAGATCAGTCGCGACAGAATTGCGTAGGCGGCAGTAACGGGCCGAGGAGCTGTTTTTCGAACGAATTGTATTGAGTGAGAAAAATAGAGCGTTGGCCTTACGTTGAGTTGCCAACAATCTCAGTCGACCAGCGCCGTGTCGGCTACTTTCGACACACGATCGCGCTGGCGGGAGACTTGTCTGAAGCGCAACACCAGTAATACCGCGGCGACACTCAGGCCAACTACGAATCCGGACCAGATCATGGGTGGGGGTAGTGCCAACGGCAGTGCGGCCGCATACGCTAGCGGGAAACCGATGATCCAGTATGAGAAAAACGTCAGGAACATCGGCACGCGTGTATCGTGCAAACCGCGTAGCGCACCAGCGGCACCGACCTGAATGCCGTCCGACACCTGGAATACTGCAGCGACCAGCAACAGACTGATCGCCACTTCGAACACGGCAGGATCCTGTGTGTACCAGCCAACCACCGTTTCGCGAAACAGCAACAGACCAGCTGCGGATACCGACATGAATAATCCGCAGCTAACAATCCCGAGATAACCTCGCGCTCGAGCTAGCGATAACTCACCACGACCGAGTGCATTGCTGACGAGTATCGTGGTCGCACTATTTAAGCCCATCGGAATCATGAACATAGTCGATGCATAGTTCATCGCAATGATATGGCCCGCCGCAATTTGCGCTGACAGCTTACCCATCAGCAAGGTCACACCGCCAAAGAGTCCCGCCTCGGCCAAGATGCTAACCATGATCGGCACGCCAAGCGCGAGGATCTCACGCATCTCCGCCCAACGTGGACCACGCCCCAGCGAAAAGATCGCGTACGGCGCATAGCGTGGGCTGCGAACCATATAAACCAACAGGGCGATGCACATGAACACCATCGTCAGCGCACTACCATAGCCCGCTCCGACAGCGCCTAACTCTGGCGCACCCCATTTACCGAACATCAGCACGTAGTTCGCCAGGACATTGACGGGTAATGCACTCACCGACACGAACATGACCGGGCGCGTCCAACCGATGCCTTCCGTCGTGTATCGCAATGTCAGATAAGCAAATCCGAACGGCGCACCGCAGACGATCGCGAGCAGGTAACCAGCGGCCAACGGGCGCACCGTCGGGTCGATACCGATGACAGCAAGGCCCGGCACCGCAACAAACACCATCGTTGTAACAGCGATCGCGCTGATGATCAGACTAAGCCAAAACCCCTGTCGCGCATAACGGCCGATCAGATGCCCGCGACCGGCACCGCGATGCGTCGAACTGATCGGCGAGATCGCCATCAGAGTGCCGAGCGCGAATAGGAAGAACAGCATCCAGACGCTACTACCAACACCGACCGCAGCCTGCGCTTCGGCACTGATGTAGCCCGACATCAGCGTATCTGCCAACCCCATACCAGCTAGCGCCAGATTGTTCACAATCAACGGTGCAGCCAACGTCAACAGACGCTTGAACTCGACCGTATTATTGTGCACCGCCTCGCTCAATTCACACCTCATTGGTTATCCGGCCACGCAGGGTAGCACGCATCCGTCAGGTGCAAACCACACACCCGCGACAGGATTTGCTAATCTCTGCGGCGAAGACCGGCGGTCGCAATGGGCTTTGTGCAACCGCCAGCACAACACAAGGGACACACCATGCTTCACGACGGAACCTCAAGACGCGTCGCTATTGTCGGCGGAACGCGTATCCCGTTTGCACGCTCGCACACCGCCTACAAGCACTGCTCTAACCTCGACATGATGAGCGCGACGCTGAAAGCGCTAGTCGACCGTTACGAGTTGGGCGGGGCGCATCTCGGGGAGGTCTCACTCGGCGCGGTCATCAAACATTCCCGCGACTGGAACCTCGCTCGCGAGGCAGTGCTGAGTTCGGGACTCGCGCGCTCGACACCGGCTTTTGATCTGCAGCGCGCCTGCGGCACCAGCCTCTCCGGCGCTGTGATGGTGGCCAACAAGATCGCACTTGGCCAGATCGACGCCGGCATCGGTGCTGGCACAGATACGGTCAGCGACCCGCCCATCGTGTATGACGATGACTATCGCAGGATCATGATGGCCAGTTATCGCGGACGCGGTTTCGGCGAACGCGTCAAGCCTTGGTTTGGCCTGCGGCCACGACACTTCAAACCCGTTCTACCCGGCGTCGAGGAGCCGCGTACCGGTTTATCGATGGGTGAGAGTACCGAATTGACCGCCAAGGCCTGGGGCATCACTCGCGAAGCACAGGATGAACTCGCACTATCCAGTCACAACAAGGCGCACGCCGCCTACGAGGCCGGCTTCTTCGATGATCTCGTTACACCGTTTGAGGGGCTGAGCCGGGACAACAATATCCGCAGCGACAGTACGCTCGAAAAACTGGCGAAGCTGAAGCCGGCGTTTGATCGCAGTGCGAGCGGCACGATGACAGCAGGCAACAGTACCCCGCTGACCGACGGTGCATCGGCCGTGTTGCTCGCCAGTGAGGACTGGGCGCGCGAGCGTGGTTTGCCGGTTCTCGCCTATCTCGATTTTTGCAAAGTGGCGGCAGTCGACTTCGTCGACGATGAGGGACTGCTGATGGCACCCGCTTATGCGGTGTCTGACATGCTGAAAGATGCAGGGCTCGGTTTCGGGGATTTCGACTTCTTCGAGATTCACGAAGCGTTCGCCGCGCAAACGCTGGCGACAATGGCAGCCTGGGAGTCTGAGGAGTTCTGTCGGACGCGTCTGCAACGCGACGTGCCGTTGGGCCCGATCGATCGAGCGAAATTGAACGTCAAAGGCAGCAGCCTGGCGGTCGGACATCCGTTCGCTGCGACAGGTGGTCGCATCGTCTCAACGCTGGCCAAGATCCTGCACGAAAACGGTGGTGGCCGCGGTCTCATATCGATCTGTACCGCAGGCGGCATGGGCGTTACGGCAATTATGTCCGGTGCCTGAACGGCACGCGATGCTGTGTCTGCTATAGTAGCGCGCTGATACGACCCCGCCTTTGAGCGCCATTCGCGTCGCGAATCGGCACAGGGTGTCGGCGGTCAAGAAAAATTGTTGCCTCGGGGAGTCTTATGGAAGGGTTGAGTAATTTTCTAGCGGTCAGCAACGGTATCCTATGGGCACAGCCCGTGCTGTTTGCACTGCTGGGCACAGGCGTGCTGTTCACGATCTGGAGCGTGTTCGCACAATACCGTGCGTTGACGCACGGCACCGCCGTCGTCACCGGCAGATACGATAAAAAAGACGACCCTGGTGCCATCAGCCACTTTCAGGCGTTAAGCGCGGCCCTGTCAGCGACAGTCGGCCTCGGCAATATCGGTGGCGTGGCGCTGGCTATCGCGCTTGGTGGCCCTGGCGCGATTTTCTGGATGTGGGTGGTTGGCGTGTTCGGCATGGCCATCAAGATCACCGAAGTCACGCTGTCCATGCTTTATCGCAACACCGATGATCCGGATAACCCGCATGGCGGTCCGATGTGGGTCATTAGCCAGGGTTTGCCGAAGATCAATCCCAAACTAGCGAGCCTCGGCAAGACCATCGGCATCATTTTCTGTCTGACACTGCTCGTATCCACGGCGACCGGCGGCAACATGTTCCAGGCCTGGAACGTTGGCGTCATCACCGAAGACTATTTCGGTGTGCCGAGCATCGCGACCGGTATCGTTCTAGCGGTCATCGTCGGCATGGTCATCATTGGCGGTATCAAACGGATCGGTAAAGTAGCCGGCACACTTGTACCCTTCATGGTCGCGCTGTACCTGCTAGCCGGTATCTGGGTACTCGCTGTGAACTTCGACAAGATTCCAGCGATGTTTGGTTTGATCATCCACGGCGCATTCAATCCGCAAGAGGCGTCAGGTGCGTTTGTTGGCGGCACGGTCGCCTATGCATTCCTGATCGGCATGAAGCGCGCGTTGTTCTCGAACGAAGCTGGCCAGGGCTCGTCGCCCATCGCGCATTCGGCTGCGAAAACGAATGAGCCGGTGCGTGAAGGCATTGTCGCGGGGCTGGAGCCGTTCATCGACACGATTGTCGTGTGTACGTTCACGGCACTAATCATCTTGTCGACCGGCGTCTGGGATCGCAGCGCCGAGGGCACGCTGAATGTTGAGCCGTTTGTCGCCAAAGTCACGGACGGCGTCTGGCAGTTGGAGCCATCGACCGCGCCGGTCAGCGAGTACCTAAACGTGGGCGACAACGTATACATGATCGTTGAAGGCGATACCAATCCGGACACCGGCAATAACCTGCACAAATTGAGCGGCGTGATTGTCGAAGACACGACGGGGCCCGTGATCGAATGGGCGCCGTTCGAAAGCGCCGGTGATCCGCGCATGACCGACCTCGGCGTCTACGCCAATTACGTCGGTGCAACACTGACAGCACGGGCTTTTGATACTGTCCAGCCTGGGCTTGGCATGTGGCTTGTCACCATCGCGTCATGGCTATTCGCGATATCGACGATGATCTCGTGGAGCTACTACGGCGAACAAGGCATGGTGTTCCTTGCTGGCGAGAAATCGGTACTGCCTTACAAGATCGTTTTTTGCGGCCTGATCATTCTCGCGACGATGGGATTCATCGAAACCGATGTCGATCTCGACAACATGACCGGCGTCGGCACGGGCGTCATGCTGTTCGCCAACGTACCGATCCTGTGGATCATGGGCTATCAGGCGATGCGCGCCTATAAGGCGTACGTCGCTCGACTCAAGAACGGCGAGTTCGACGCAAGCTAGTCCAGCACAGCGTTTGCAGAACAAGGGGCCCGCGATATCGATGATGTCGCGGGCCTTTTTCATGTCAGACCAA
>JBCAZB010000212.1:0-5086 GCA_038533315.1 Pseudomonadota bacterium
GACGCAATGTCCAGGACCTATTCCTGACGCGATAAAGACGGTCGTGGTCGGGGCAGAGAGATTCGAACTCCCGACCCTCTGCTCCCAAAGCAGATGCGCTACCAGGCTGCGCCATGCCCCGATTGAACCGCGATCGCTGTCAGGGGCGTGAATATACGTGTCCCGTACCGGCAGCGTCAATGATTTCCCAGTCGATTTCGGTGCATAATTCACATTTACGACCAATGGCGGCCAGATACAGCCACCGACACGATTCGATGAGGGGAACTGTCCATGCGCAAAGCGAGTTACGCGCTACTGCTAATACTGCTTTTTGTGGGTCCTATTTCTAACGCCCATGACGACGACGTTGCGCCGATTGATGGTTTTCCGGAAGTACTCGTAGACACGACGTTCGGTGAATTTGTGATCGAACTCGAGACGACTCGGGCGCCGGTCACTGTCCGTAACTTTCTTGAGCTCGTCAATGAAGGCTATTACAACAACACCACCTTTCACCGTGTGATTCCGGGCTTCGTGGTCCAAGGTGGCGGTTACGGCCCGAAGTACCAACCGAAACCCGAGACACCTGAAATCATCAATGAAAGTGGCAATGGACTGAGTAATCTGCGCGGCACCATCGCAATGGCTCGAGAAGACGCTCCGCATACGGCAAATAGCCAGTTCTACATCAATCTCGATGACAACGTACGGCTTGACCCCCGGGAAGATCGTTGGGGCTATACCGTCTTCGGCCGCGTTACGTCTGGCATGGACGTTTTGGATGCGGTGGCTGGGGTTCCAACCGGCGCCACCGCACAGCTCGGTACCGACGTTCCCGCGATGGCCATCGTCGTGCGCAGCATGCGCGTGTTGAGCCCTGAAGAGATTAAACAGCGCTTGGATGCGGAACTCGAAGCGGCCAGAGAAATGCTCGATGCGCTGGAAAGCGAATGACGACACTCTTTATTTCCGACCTTCACCTCTCGCCGTTACAGCCGGAGATCGGCCATCAACTCTGTGCGTTTCTTGCCAATGAGGCCCGGCATGCCGCCTCCCTCTATATTCTCGGTGATTTGTTTGAAGCATGGATCGGCGATGACGATCCAGATCCCCACTACAACCTGATCCAAGATGCGTTGGCGAATTACGCCGATGCGAATCCAGGGACCAGCTGTTATTTCATGCATGGAAACCGAGATTTTCTCGTCGGCAGTGCGTTCTCGGAACGGACAGGCTTTGAGATTCTGAGTGATCCTGTGGTGCATTCGTTTGGTGATCAACGCTGGCTTCTTAGCCACGGAGACCAATACTGCACCGACGACACGGAATACATGGCGGTGCGGGCGACCACGCGGAACCCCGATTGGCAACAACAAGTACTGTCACTGCCGATCGACGCGCGACGAAAAATGGCCGGTGATGCCCGTAGCGAAAGCACAGCAAGCAACGCTGCAAAATCCATGGAGATCATGGACGTCAATCAGCAAGCGGTAGAACAAGCGCTCAATGAGGCGGGTGTCAGCTGCCTGCTACATGGACACACGCACCGTCCAGCGATCCACGAGTTCGCGTTACCAGATGGCTCGCCGGCCAGAAGAATCGTATTGGGCGATTGGTATACCCAGGGAAGCGTCGGCGTTTTGGACGAGCACGGCTTTCGCCTAGTTGATCTCGCACGCTAAACCGACGGCGGACCGCTGTGAAAGCGCACAGCACTTGCAGGCGAGTTGATCGCCGCAAACTCCCGCTGCAACCAGGCCTCGACCCGCGCGTTGAACCCACTGTCGTCGACACAAGCATCTCTGGCGAGCGCCAAATAATGCTCGAAGTGGCGTGATTCAGAAGCCAAGAGACCGCGATAAAATTTCGCGAGCGGCGCGTCTAACAACGGCGCGATGAGCGCAAATCGCTCACATGACCGTGCTTCGATCATGGCACCAATAATCAACGTATCAACTAAGCGTTGCGGCTCATTGCTTGCGATGTGTTTACGCAAAGTTGATGCATAAGACGCTGCACTAACGGTCCGATTCTTTATGCCTCGATCAGCGATTAGACGCGATACCTGCTCGAAGTGGCGCAACTCTTCGCGTGCTAGACGCGACATTCGGTAAGTGAGTTGTGCATTCATCGGATAACGATGCATTAAGGCCAGTGCGCTTGACGCCGCTTTCAGTTCACAATTCGCATGATCGATGAGCAGAGTCTCAAGATCGCTAGCCGCAGCATCGGCCCAATCCTGATCTGACGGCCCAAGCAGGAAGTCAGCAACGGGCTGCGGCACATCCGTCGCGAACGGTGTCGGGATTTGTTCAGCTGCGCGTGCCATTAGACGAGATAGACGCCACGACGTGCACTAGAGACATTACCGTCCGCACGCTGCGCTTCCAATGCCGCCAGATAGTCCGCGGTCACATCGCCGGTCACGTAATCGCCAGAAAAGCACGATGTATCGAAATCGCTGATGACAGAATGATTGTGCTTCACAGACTCGACCAGACCTTCAAGGTCCTGGTAGATCAGCCAATCCGCGCCGATTTCTTTTTCAACCTGTGCCTCTGTCCGCCCATGAGCAACGAGCTCGTTGGCTGCCGGCATGTCAATCCCATAAACATTGGGATATCGAACCGGCGGTGCCGCCGATGCGAAGTAGACTTTGCGCGCTCCGGCTTCACGCGCCATACGAATGATTTGCTGAGAGGTTGTGCCGCGCACAATGGAATCATCGACCAACAATACCGCTTTGCCACGAAACTCAAGATCGATCGCGTTGAGTTTGCGACGCACTGATTTCTCACGCATCTCTTGTCCAGGCATGATGAATGTTCGCCCGATGTAACGATTCTTGATGAAGCCTTCGCGATATTTAACACCCAATTGGTGTGCGACTTGTACGGCCGACGTTCTACTCGTGTCGGGGATCGGAATGACAACGTCAATGTCATGATCGGGTCGTATTCGTTTGATTTTTTCGGCAAGCGTGTCGCCCATTCTCAAACGTGCCTTGTACACGGAGATGTTGTCGACGATCGAATCAGGTCTTGCGAAATAAACGTACTCGAAAATACACGGCGCGTAGCTGCGGCGCGGCACACACTGCTGCGCATGCAATCGGCCGTTGACGTCGACGAACACAGCCTCACCGGGAGCAACGTCGCGCTCCAATGAAAAGCCTAGCGCATCCAGTGCGACGCTCTCCGAGGCCAGCATATACTCAACACCGTCCGGCGTTTGTCGGCTGCCGAGAACCAACGGGCGAATACCCCAAGGATCACGAAACCCAACGAGGCCATGACCCACAATCAAAGCAACCACCGCGTAACCGCCGACACAGCGCTTGTGCAAAGCTTCGATCGCCTCGAACACGGCGGCCGGACCAATACCGCGTTGACTGGAAGCCTGTAACTCGTGTGCCATCACATTCAAGAGCACCTCTGAGTCTGACCCCGTATTGAGATGCCGCCTGTCATGATCTGCCAACATCCGGCTTAATGCATCCGCATTCGTGAGATTGCCGTTATGCGCCAACAAAATACCGAACGGCGAATTGACATAGAACGGTTGCGCCTCGTCGGAGCTCGAACACCCTGCAGTCGGGTATCGCACATGACCGAGGCCTGCGTTACCAGCCAACCTGAGCATATGACGGCGCTGGAAAACATCGCGCACCAAGCCATTCTTCTTACGCCAAAAGACGTTTTTGCCGTCGGTCGTCACGATGCCTGCAGCGTCTTGCCCTCGATGCTGCATGACGGTTAAAGCGTCGTAGATTGCCTGGTTGACAGCCGATGTACCCGCAATGCCGACGATTCCGCACATGGACTAAATCTCCTCGGGCGCGTCTTGCGCCGGCGGATTCGCTTCCGCTGGCTCCGCCCCACGAATCTCTTCTTTGATGTAATCAAACGCCTGGGGAGCAATCACAGCGATCGAGTCCGCGACCCGGCTCGCATAGGGCAACAGTGTCGATTCACTCCACCATGCATCTTTGTCGAGCGAGAGATAGGGACCGACGATCACCACTAAACCGGATAAGATCGCGCCGCGAAAGAGACCAAATAGCATACCCAGCATTCGATCGGCACCCGACATGCCAACCTGGTTGGCAAAACGGGATATCAACCACCCGACGAGACTGCCGAGCAACATCACCAATACAAAAATAGCGATTCTGGCGCTCCAGATGCGCAGCGCCGGGGAGTCTAGCCATTCTCCGAACAATCCCTCAGCCGACGTCGCAAACTGAAACGATGCCCAAACGGCAATGATCAATGTACCGACAGAGACCGCCTCTTTGATGAAGCCGCGAAAAATACCCACCACCATGGAAATTGCCATGATGATGATAAATAGCCAATCAAGTGCAGTTAACATTTGCCAGTCACGCGAACCTTTTCGAGGGGAATACTACCAAACGAATTCAGAAAATCGTATCGATCTTGTTGCCCGGCCAACTAAGGGTAGGCAACCACCCGGGCGTCGGTGCCCTCGTCACGCAGTCGATTGACAATAGCATCACTTTCCGCGCGACTCGCTTGGGGACCGATACGTACCCGGTGCATCGTGCGGCCATTACTCTCGACTTCGCTGACAAACGCGATCATCCCATATTCCCTAACGCTGGCAGCAAGACGCTGCGCATTGGCAGGATCGCCAAAACTGCCGAGCTGCACTGCCCACAATTGACCGGATGCAGCGCCAGTGGGTGGCGCGTCACGGACTGGCGCTTCCACCTCCGGGGCGGGTTCGATCGTTGCCGGTGGCTCGGATTGCGTTTCGGCTGCAGCATTGGTGTCACGCGCTGTGTCGGTGTTGGTTTCGGTGTCGGCCGAACTAGCTGGCGTCACCTCAGGCGGAGGCGTTGTATCCGTCTCAGCAACGCTATCGCGCGCGGTCGCTGACGCGGCGGTAGACGTGTCTCCGCCTTCTGGTGCCGACGATGATTCGAGCGCCTCGACATTCTCGGCAACGGCATTGTCGACGACATCGGTTTCCGGCGTGTCTTGTGATGTCGGGCGGCTAGGCGCCGGCAACTCCGTAATGACAGGTGTCGGCACTGGCTCTGAAGCTTCAGGCTGATTGAGCTGGACGGTTTGTCGTCGCC
>JBCAZB010000213.1:0-5078 GCA_038533315.1 Pseudomonadota bacterium
GGATAACATCGGTCACATGGCGCACTTCACCGGTGCTTTGTGGGGGTTCGTTTTTACGATAGTGATGAATCCGGCGCTGCTCGGGCACTTCTTCCGCATGACCCTCGCCGGACCAAACTGGTAGCCAGCGCTCTTGTTCGCGCTGGCGTCATCTCTGTGCCATCCTGTCGGCAGGGCGGGGGACAAGGAGACGAGCGATGATGACAACGAGAAGAACCGTATTGGCAGGCGCTGCTGCACTCACGGCTGCAACTGCAGCCTGCAAGACCCAGCAGGTCGCACTTGATGCAGAAGCACGCGGCGCGTTCCCGACTTTGCCACGCGGCTCTGAACTGATCGGGCCACAGCCCGGCATTGTGCGCTTGCACAGCAACGAGAATCCATACGGTCCGTCGGAGTCGGCGCTGAAGATGATGGACTACGCCGCGCGTAAAGGCGCCTACTACGCGGACGAGGCTGGTGGTGTGCTGGCAGCGATGATCGCGGAACGCCATGGGCTGTCAGCAGAACAGGTTGTGATCTCCGCAGGATCGGCCGAAGCACTATCCGCGATCGCCGTCGTCTGGGGACAGCAGGGCCCGATCGTTGCACCGCGTTTGTTCTTTGATGCAACGCCGATGTACGCGAAACGCCTTGGTCTTGCCGAAATTCAACGCGCCCCGATGAACGATAATTTCACCGTCGACTTCGCTGCACTGGAAGCGATGGTCGACGCCAACACTGGGATGGTGCAACTGTGTAATCCGAATAATCCGACTGGTGTCCTGGAAGCGCCCGATGTACTCAAGGCCAGTGTGAAACGAATGGCGAAACAGACAACAGTCGTTGTCGACGAGGCCTACATGGAGCTCACCGATCAGCCCGAACGTCACAGTTGTATTGATCTTGTGCGCGACGGTCACGACGTGATCGTATCTCGTACCTTTTCGAAGCTGTACGGACTTGCCGGTATTCGTGTTGGGTACGTCATCGCGCAACCGGACACGGCACGTCGCATTGCCAGTGCCGCGATGTCATGGATGTCGGGTGTCAGTTATGCGGCGGCGATCGGTTGCTATGATGATCAAGCGTTCATCCAGCGCTCCAAACAAAAAATATTGCAGGGCCGTGAGATGGTCGAGGAAACACTTCAGGCAACGGGCATGCCGTATCTGAAGTCCGATACGAATTTCGTATTCTTCAAGTCTGGTGTTGCAGCGAATACGTTGAAGGCGCGACTGGATGCACAGGATATCCGCATCCGCGGGCAATACATGGACTACGCCGAGTGGTCGCGTGTATCGATGGGCAAGCTCCAGGATGTGTCTAAGTTCTGCCAGGCGCTGCCATCGGCGGCGTCGGCCTGACAACCAGCGCGTCCTCATTGTTGGTTTCTATGGCGCGCATCGATTGTTTTGATTGGTCAGTCCGGGGTGTCTTTGTCTAGTCTTACCGTTCGTACACGGAGGGAAGATGATGACACCCACACCACAAGATTTTTGTTTATCGATTGTTAGTAAGCCCGGTCGCGGCTGGCCCGGGGATCTCGATAATCGTGTGCTATGTGAGTGCGCACACTACATTGCGCAGTCTGCTTACGCGGATCGAATCGACCCGGCGGTGCTGCAGTCGTGCGAGCTGCCGCGAAAGCCAGCGTAAGCATAAGCCAACACGCGACGCAGAGCCCTGATATTCTTGTTGCCTGAAGTCAAGACGAGGTCTCAGACGTTATGTTGGTCTTTTCTGTCGCTGTACTGGTCGTACTGGTGTGTTCGTTTCTCTGTTCGATCGCGGAGTCCGTGTTGCTGTCGGTGAGTCGGCCGCAAATCGAGACGATGGTGCAGGAAGGTAAGCGTGCCGGTACGTTGATGGCTGGATTCAAGGAACACTTCGATGTTCCGATCGCCGCGATTCTGATCCTGAATACGGCCGCGCATACCGTCGGGGCGTCGGTGGCGGGCGCTAGTTTTTCGACCGCATTCAACCCCGATGCGTTGTGGATCTTCTCGATTCTGTTCACGCTGGCCGTTTTGCTGTTCACCGAGATCATCCCAAAAACACTCGGGGTCACCTACGCATCGAGTCTAGCCTCGCCAGTCGCGCACGGGATTCATTGGCTAGTCAAACTGCTTTGGCCTATCGTCGCTCTCAGTGAGCGCTTGTCGCGTTTGTTGCGGCCCGCCGAAAAACCTCCGGTCACGTCTCGCGAGGAGATTCGATTGCTCGCGATGCTCGGCCGCAGCGAAGGTGCGGTAGCCGCGAAAACCGCAGGTATTGTTGTGGGTGCAACTCAACTGGCCGATTTGCGTACCGAAGACGTCATGTTGCCGAGGCAAGGCGTTCGCTATCTGCATGCAGGCATGGCGCGTGCCGAAGTCGAACGCTACATTCGGCAGACCGCGCACAGTCGTTTTCCGTTTTCTGCCACAGAAAATCTGGATGACGTGACCGGCATCGTGTTGGTTAAAGAATTGTTGTACTGGATGCAAGACAATCCAACCGCCGATATCGATTGGACCGCGTTGGTACGTGATGCGTTGATCGTGCCTAGTCGAACATCCGTCTCGGGCTTGATGCGAACCTTCCAGCAGGCTCATCGCCACATGGCGGTCGTCGTCGACGAATACGGCGGCGTCGATGGCATCGTCACGCTGGAGGATGTTCTTGAGGAAATCGTCGGTGAGATTCAGGACGAAAAGGACGCACCGGATGCCGATATTCGTAAACGCTACGACGGCGCGCGTATTGTGCGAGCCGCCGTCGATATGCGCCGGATCGCAAAGCACTTTGGTCTCGTTTGGGAGCGCACTGACGATGCGACCACGATCGGCGGCTTGATGGTCGAACGTCTCGAGCGAATCCCTGAGGTGGGAGAGTCTATTGAGTGGCAGGGTTATCAACTTGAAGTCGTGAATGCCGACGACCGACGCATCAAGACGGTGGTGATTCGCGAACTGGACCCGCAACCAACCGATAGCCCGGAGTAAGGTCTACACACCGCGCGGCTTGCGTCGCGAATTTTCATCAATACAAACAGGAATTGCGCTATGACAACTTGGATTCGAGCATGGGCATTAACCGCGACCGCCGCACTGGCTGCCGGTTGTGGAGATCGTGACAGTGATACAGCACAAGGCGCTGATAGTCAGCCAGCGGTCGTTGAGTCGGCTATGGCCAAGCCGCAGCTGCCGCGTACGGATGCTCCCGAAGGTGCGCGCGTGTTTTTCCTGGAGCTCGCGGACGGCGCAGTGGTGACATCGCCATTGACGGTAAGGTTTGCTGTGGAGAACATCACGGTCGTTCCGGCCGGTGATGATCAGCCAAGCAGTGGGCATCACCACTTGCTTATCGACACAGTTTTACCAGATTTTGGATTACCTATTCCGAAAGACGAACAGCACGTGCATTTCGGCGGTGGTCAGACCGAAACGGTGCTGGAGCTTGCTCCCGGTGAACATACCTTGCAATTGCTGCTTGGCGACCACCTGCACATCCCTCACCAGCCGCCGATCTACTCAGAGGCCATCACGATCACCGTGAGCGAGTAGCTTTTAGGTGGGTTGGCCCGTCCGCAATTGACGACGTAGCGCACGCATAAATGCGAGCTGGCTTCTGAAGAAGCCGGTATGCTTCGGTGCGTCGTCCTGGACATCCTGCCTGCGGTGTTCGTAGAAAAGATGGCCGATCGGAGTCGGTGTGGACAGGTCCACAGCACGCTCTGTAGGCACCATGATCAACGCCGGAAACAGTGGCGCGGAAAAGCGTTCGATGGTTGGTGCATCACACGAGTTGCAACGGCCGCGCGCAACGCCGAAAAGGCGCTTGTAGTGTTTAAATTCGATGGCACTGTCGGGGGGTGGGTGCACATCGGCGGCACGATAGACCAGAATATCCGCAAAGTCTGTCCGGTTGAATCGCTGACAGATCGTGCAGTGACACAGCACGCGAAAGAGCGGGGCGTCTGTCGCTGAAAAGGCCACCTGGCCGCACCCGCAACCAAATTCCGTCTCGTGATCAGCCATTGTTAGCGAGTCTCTTTGTTTGAATGGCGCATAACCAGAGCAGTAGCAACAGCACAATGCCGGCCGCGAATGTAGAGCCTGCCACCACCCACAATTCGATAGATCCGATCGCATCGGAAGAATCTTCGGCTAATCGCTTCAGCCGATCCGCTGTCGCCCGCCAGCCGTTCGCGGTGCACCAGGCAAAGCCCGCGCAAAGTACCGCCGGCGCGGGTAGAGGCCTGTGTGCCAGAGACACCAGCGCACCCCAGGTCATCAGCGCTATGCCGACGAGATCAACGATGTAGTAAGGGCTCGCCAGATCCGGCAACGAAGCCCAGGTTTCAATGGGTAAGTACAAAGCTACCCACACGAGTGTGAGCTTCGCGACAAAGGTTTCCATGGAACGCCGGTTCATCGCAGTTCGCTACCGACGCGACCGTCAGTCTCGACGACGTTCGTCGCTGTCGCCATCCTGATCGGATTCGGGCTGTTTTGCGTCGTCGTCGGCTGCCGTTTCGTCATCGCTGTTTTCTGTCGTCATATCGTCAGCTGCGTTATCTTCCGTCGCCTCAACGTCGGTGCTGACGTCAGCGTCGACTTCCGGTGCCTTATCGCTTTTTGTTTCGTCAGTCGTGGCGGCTTCGGCTTCTTCAGCATCATCGACCGCATTGGTCGGGTCATTCGCGGCAGGTGAGTCATCGATACCGGTAGCGTCCAACGGTTCACTCATGTCTTCGCGGGCAGCATCAGGATTGCTGTCCGTGGTATCCGTCGCGCTGCCGGCGATGTCACTGGACGCAGGTAAAAATGGGAATCCCGCGCGACGAACTTCTGAATCCGGACCGAGCAACGACTCGGCACCGTTTGCCATGTGATTGTAGAGCGCCCGATACTCCTGCCCGATTGCAGCGAAGTGCTTAGCGGTATCGTTGAAATGATTGTTGACGTCGGTTTTGTACTGCTCGTATTGCTCTTTGATTTCCTCGGCCTTTGCGGACTCGAGCGATTCGCGCTGCTTGCCGAGAAAGAACCCGAGCAGTGCGCCAACGATCACGCTACCGATACCAACCAGAATAACAACGATTGAAGAATACA
>JBCAZB010000214.1:0-5078 GCA_038533315.1 Pseudomonadota bacterium
CCCGCGCCAGCTAATCCCCGGCACCCGGTGTGACCGCTGCCGCTGCTCCCTTCCGGGCCTGACGGGGTTCACGGCTGACCGTCGCGAGGCAGCCGACACGAGCCAGGCTATAGTATCTCAGGGCTGGCCGGCGGATTCATCCCAAATTACAGAATTGTTATACTTGCGCGCATGCTGAAGCAGGGAACAGGCTATCTGGCAACATGAGATTGGTGATCGCGCTCATCGCTCTAGTGCTACTCAGCTCACCGCATCACCCACCGTCGATGTTAAATCAGGTGTTGGAGATCGGCGAGTTACGCGTCATCACACGCAATGCACCCTCCGCCTACTATCTGGGAAACAGCGGTCCAACCGGACCGGAATACGATCTCGCGCGTGGCTTTGCTGACAGCCTTGGTGTGCAATTGAATATGCAGCCAGTGGATAGCCTGGCAGAGATTGTGCCGAGCGTCGCTGCCGGCGATGCGCACATGGCAGCCGCCAGCTTGTCGATTACCGAACAACGCCTGTCGCAAGTCCGCTTCAGTCAACCCTACCAGCAGGTCGAACAACACCTGATATACCGCCGGGGCACTGGAAAGCCGCAGTCATTAACCGATTTGCAGGATAGCGAAATTGTAGTGATGGCAGGGTCGAGTCACGCCGAAACAATGCGCGCGCTCGAGCAGGAACTGCCACTCCTCGAGTGGCGTGAGGACCCCGAAGCAGAATCTGCTGACCTGTTAACGGCATTGGCAGACGGCAACCTCGATTACACGGTAGCCGACTCAACAGACTTCAATATCAACAGACACTTCCATCCAGAATTACGAATCGCGCTGGATCTGGAGGTCGCCGACTCGATCGCCTGGGCGTTCGCGCCCGGTTCCGACGACTCTTTGATCCAACGAGCGAACCAATATCTGGCCAAGATTCGTCGTAACGGCGAGCTGACACGCATTCTGGATCGTTATTATGGGCATAACGAAGATTTCGATTATGTCGGCACGCGCAGCTTTATCCGACATTACGAGACACGCTTGCCGCGCTATCGCTCCTTGTTCGAGAACGCGGCTGAGGCGCAATCAATCGACTGGCGCTTGCTCGCTGCTATCGGCTATCAGGAGTCGCATTGGCGTCAAAGCGCCGTCTCTCCAACCGGCGTCCGTGGCATTATGATGCTCACTGAGGCGACCGCTGAATACCTCGGCATCAAGGACCGCGAGGATCCGGCGTCCAGTATCAGCGGTGGTGCACGATTCTTCGCCCGGCTCAAAGCTAGGCTGGGAGATGACATCCCGGAACCAGATCGCACTTGGATGGCGCTGGCGGCCTATAACGTCGGTTTTTACCATCTGAAAGATGCGCGGAGTATTGTCACCATGCAGGGCGGCAACCCGAACCGATGGGTTGACGTGCGCGCGGCACTGCCACTACTGGCACAGCGCAAGTGGTACAGCAAACTGCCTTACGGCTATGCGCGCGGCTGGGAGCCCGTCGCCTATGTTGAGAACATCCGCAACTACCGCGACATTCTGACTTGGCTTGAATCTCGCAACACGGAAGCGAATGAGGAATCCGAGGTCGACCAGCCGACACCAGCAGCAGAAACCTCAACCTGAAGAACACGGTTCAGCTTCGATTCAGGCGGTCTGACGTTAAATGGTACCCGACTTGTATTGGTTGGGAGTCAAACCATGAGACTAATCACGATTGCCGCAGGCTTATTGGGTCTGTCAATGTTATCCACAGGCATTGCCAACGCTGAGACACGAGAGCTGACCATCCGTCAGGGCATGACGGCGGATCGTGAGATTGCAGCCGAATCGCCCGAATTTAAGGTCGACAGCGAGGCGCTGCCGTTGAAAAGCGCCAACGGTAACCGCGTGGCACGAAAAGCGCCGTCCGCGAATGCACAGGCGCTCAACGGTGATTTCTGGATTTTTGATGCGACTGCGGTGATCCGCGATGATTTCGATGGAGACGGTTTTTTCACGCGTCTCGAGGTCACCTTCGATGCGGACACAGTATTCAATTCAGCCGACGTTTATGCCGTGCTCTATTTGAGCCTTGAGGGCGGCGACTGGATCGAATACGGCAGCACAGACACGTTCCGAATCAACGGTAGCAGCGCTTTCGATGAGTACTTTTTTGATAGCGATCTGGTATCGGGGTTTCCGACTGGCTATTACGATGTACTGATCGACTTGTACGACACGTTCGACAACTCGCTGGTTGCGACGTTTGGACCAGAGGACTCGGGAGAGCTGTTCGATCTGCCGCTGGAAAGCCAAAATCTGGACTCGGCGGAGCCGCCGGTCGTGATTATCAGTAACGAGGGTGGCGGTGGCAGTTCAGGTCTGGCGCTACTGGCCGTTCTCGGTGGCTTACTCGGCTGGCGCAAGCTTCGTTAGGACGATCGCTGATGTCAGGCTCAGCAGAATCGCTGAGCCTGACAGCGTCTAGGACACTGCGTGTTAGCGCTTCTCGTAATCCTCGCCGACATCAAAGACATCCACCAGCGCCGCCAACTGTTTAGCTTCATCACCCATACGCTGACTCGCCTCAGCGGCCTGCTTAACCACAGTCGCATCCGATTGGGTCTCCGCGGCAAGCTCGCCGATCGACTGCTCTACCGCTTCGATCTCGCGTGACTGGACCTGACCCGCAGCACTGATTTGCTCAACAACCTTGGTGGCTGTATCCACCGACTCGACGATCGACGCTAGTGTTTTACCCGACTCGTCGACCAGTGCCGCACCCTCTTCCACTTTGGCGACGGAATCCGTAATCAGAACGTTGATCTCTTTTGCGGCAGTCGCGCTGCGCGCCGCCAGATTTTGCACCTCACTGGCGACAACTGCGAAACCGCGCCCATGCTCTCCGGCGCGAGCAGCTTCGACCGAGGCATTCAAGGCCAGCAGGTTTGTCTGGAAGGCGATCTCGTCGATAACACTGGTGATTTCGGCGACGCGTTGGCTCGCGACACGGATGTCCCGCATCGCATCGACGGCGCGTTCAACAACGGTACCACCATGCTGCGCCTGCTCGCTCGCCTGCGCGGCCAACGTGTTGGCGGAGAGCGCGTCGGTGGCATTATCTCTCACCGAATGCGTAATCTTATGCATCCCTGATGCAGCGTCGCGGATACGCGACTCTTTGCGACGCATCCGTTCACTCAGGTGCGAGTTGCTGGTAGCGATACCGATTGCCTCGTGTTCTACAGACAGCGCGCCAGACTTGATTCCTTCAACGGTGTCACGAAGTTGCACAACGGTATCATTAAGGCTGCCGGTCAACTGACCGAACTGACCCGAGTAAGGCGCAGTGACCAACGATGTCAGATCACCGTGCGATACCGATTCAAGAACGGCCGCACAATCGGAAACGAGCGTTTCGGAAACGGTCAGCAGCGTATTGATATTGGTTGCCAAACCGCCCAGAAAACCTCCCTTGTCGACCAGCTCCAATCGGTCGCTGAGGCTGCCCTCTCCGGCTCGTGTCAGAATTCTCGCAAGCTGTTGCTCCATCTGCTGCTGCGTTGTCCGATCAATCAGCTCATAAATAGCACCGATTGTCGCTCCATCGTCATCCTGCACCGGGGTGACAGTGACTTCGAGTTGGCGTCCCGAGACCTCCAGGATATGCAGGCCTGAGCGTAGACGATCAGAGACGCTGCCTCGCCTCAAGATGGCACTCATCGACTCTGTGCTGGATGATGCGCCACCTCCGATTTTCGAATCCGGCGCAATAGCCGCCACCAGGCTTCTGGCAGACTGATTCGCCCGCAACACAGCATCGCGCTCATCGACGATCACCATCGCGACACCGGCATGATCGAATCCGACCCGCGTCGACAGGCTAGAGCGTGTGAGCGCCAGCAACTGATTGACGACCTCCGCTTGCGGATGGTTGGCATCCAGACTGATGCGTGTGTCGCGCAGCGTCAACACGCGCTCCAGCGTGTCGACCACCTCACGATTCTGTTCGGCATCGCGAGTACGCACACAAAACTGCAACATCGAATCGATGATGATGACAGCGAGCACGCAAGCCTCAAACACGACGAAACCTGCATGCAATAGTACGATGTCCAATCCCGTACCGTAGTCGAACACGAGCAAAGGGTTGCCACCCAACGTGACCCCAAATTGCTGACAGTAATTGAGCGCAACGTGATGGATTGCAATCGTCACAACCGCAGCACACAGTGGTCGCAGGTCGCGATAGCAAGACGTGAACGCCAGCGCCGCGAAGACATGAAAATGCCACTCGATGCGGCCCAAACCCTGCTGAATGTAGAGACCGGAGAACAGCATAATGCACGCGCCAAACATCATGTGCGCATAGTGGCTGCCGGGGAGCAGCCGGTGTGTAAGCCAACCGAGTGTCACGATCACACCGCCGCCAATGAATCCCGTCAGGTACATCCCATTTGCTACACCAACGACGGTGACCGCCAGGAACCAGTGCAGGCACAAAATTCGCAACATGAAATGATCCGCTTTCCGCAGATCCTGATCGAGCAAGGCGCGAATCTTCGGTTGCTTATACAATGCTCTCAGTTTCGCCAGACGAGCCTTCATCACCACACCTCAGCGGGTCCGGATTCGTTGGACGCATCAACCAGCGCTGCCAACATCTCGGGAGACGGCGTTGTGTGCAGAACATCCGCCACCTGCCAGCGTTGCTCGCGCTGCACCAACACGTAGATGTCGCCGCGATGTGTTGACGCGGCACGCTGGCTGTCAAAGCCTCGAATACCCAGCGCGCGCATCAGTGGTTTTGCGGATCGATCATCGATGGAGGCAGTAACCACGTCCGGAGCGAACTGCTCTACATAGCGGCGAACAGCACCGGGATGCGCATCGCGCTGTATGTTGATAAAAACCAGTGCCGTTTGTGCGCTGGCCAGATCGCGCGCGCGATCCATGACGCTCAGCGTTGTGGGACACACCGTTGCACAGCCAGGAAAGCCAGCAAACAGTAAGGCGGTTGGCGCCGAGACTTGATCCAGTACGTTGAGCTCGACGGCGGCAATACTGCGCGCGGGCAGTAATGGCAATGCGACAAGAACCCCAAGCGCTGCTGCTAAC
>JBCAZB010000215.1:0-5075 GCA_038533315.1 Pseudomonadota bacterium
CTTCAGGTCGGTCTGCGGCATATGCTGCTGACACGCATTTTTGACGAACGCATGCAACGCGTGCAGCGTCAGGGCAAGACGTCGTTCTACGTCAAATCCACGGGGGAAGAAGCCGTCTCTGTCGCGCAGGCGATGGCCCTGCGACCGGGTGATATGTTGTTCCCGTCATACCGCAACCAGGGCTTGTTCATCGTGCGCGGATTGGACCTGACCGATCTGATGTCGCAATGCCTGTCGAATACCCGCGACATGTGCAAAGGGCGTCAACTGCCGGTGATGTACCACAGTGCCAAAGACAACCTGTTTTCTATCTCCGGCAACTTGACGACGCAATACCCGCAGGCCGTTGGCTGGGCCATGGCGTCGGCAATCAAAGGCGAGCAGCACATCGCGGCGGCGTGGATCGGTGATGGCAGTACTGCTGAAGCTGACTTCCACCACGCGCTTACTTTCGCGTCGGTGTATCAGGCGCCTGTGCTGTTGAATGTCGTCAACAATCAGTACGCGATCTCGACGTTCCAATCGTTCGCCGGCGGGGAGCATCAGACTTTCGCCGCACGCGGTCCCGGCAACGGTATCGCTGGTGTGCGCGTCGACGGCAACGATTTTCTTGCCGTGTACGCGGTCACGCAGTGGGCGGCGGAACGAGCCCGGGCCGGCGCCGGCGCAACACTGATCGAGTTGGTGACCTACAGAGGTAGCGCGCACTCGACCAGTGATGATCCAACGCGCTATCGCCCCAAAGAGGAATGGGAGGCGTTTCCACTTGGCGATCCGATCGAGCGTTTGAAGCAACACCTGATCGCGAATGGCGATTGGTCCGATGCACAGCACAAGGCCCTGGAAGCAGAATTAACCGAACACGTCGCCGCTTGCTGGAAGGAGGCGACAAGCTACGGCACGTTGAATGAGGGTCCGCACCTGGACGCGTCACTGATGTTCGAAGACATCTTTGAAGAAATGCCGCCGAATCTGAAATCGCAGCGCGAGCAATGGCGTCGCGAAAAACAACAATCCTAATACACCGATAACGCACCAAAGGAATCATCGTGGCAAAAATGAACATGATCCAGGCGCTGAATTCGGCGATGGATATAGCAATGGATCGAGACCCCAACGTTGTCGTCATGGGCGAAGACGTTGGCTATTTCGGCGGCGTGTTTCGCTGCACCGAAGGCTTGCAACGAAAGTACGGCGAACATCGTTGCATCGACACCCCGATCGCCGAGGGCGGCATTGTTGGCACCGCGATCGGCATGAGCGTCAACGGCATTCGACCGGTCGCCGAGATTCAGTTCGCTGACTACATCTACCCGGGCTTTGACCAGGTCGTGAGCGAACTCGCGCGCTTGCGCTATCGCAGCGCTGGCGATTTTTTTGCACCAGTGACGATCCGCACCCCCTGCGGTGGCGGCATTCGCGGCGGACAAACGCACTCGCAAAGCCCGGAAGGCATTTTTGCTCACGTATCGGGCATTCAAGTCGTGATGCCATCGAATCCGTATGATGCCAAAGGCCTGTTGCTCGCCAGCATTGAAAGCGATGATCCGGTCGTCTTCTTCGAGCCGAAGCGCATTTACAATGGCCCGTTCGACGGCGATCCGAACAAGCCGGCCGTATCGTGGAGCTCCCACCCGCAAGGCGAAGTGCCCGAGGGCTACTACACCGTGCCGCTCGGAAAGGCGAACGTGGTGCGCGAAGGTAATGATGTCACGATCATCACCTACGGCACGATGGTGCACGTGGCGGAAGCCGCAGCCGCAGCAGCGGATGTCGATGCCGAGATCATCGACGTACGCTCGTTGCAGCCACTCGACGTCGACACGCTGGTAGCGTCCGTAAATAAAACTGGACGCTGCGTTATCGCACATGAAGCGACACGCTTTTCCGGTTACGGCGCGGAGCTGTCCGCTACGATCCAGGAGCACTGCTTCTATTCACTGGAAGCACCCATACAGCGCGTGACGGGTTGGGACACGCCATACCCACATGCCTTCGAGTGGGATTACTTCCCAGGCCAGAAACGCATTATCAACGCGCTGGAAGTAGCGCTAGAGGACTAAGCCGATGAGCCAGTACGTATTCAAAGTGCCGGATCTGGGGGAAGGGACGGTTGAGGCCGAGATTGGCGAATGGCACGTCAAAGTCGGCGACATTGTCAAAGAGGATGATGTCATTGTCGATATGATGACAGACAAGGCGGCAGTAGAAATTCCGTCACCGGTCAGTGGCCGCATCGCGTCCTTGCATGGCGTCCAGGGGGACATCGTCGCGGTCGGCACCAACCTCATTGTGTTCGATCTGGACGGCAGTGCGCCGGCGACAGCAGAAGATGAAGCCACCGAGCCCGCCATTGCAGAATCAAAGACTGATGAGGTCGTCGAGAAGCCTGCGAAAGCGCCGGCGACAGCGCCCGTCGTGCGCACTAACGGTCGCGTGCAGACATCACCGGCCGTGCGTGCGAAGGCCAAAAAAGCTGGTATCGATTTGACAGACGTACCGGGCAGCGGCGCGCGCGGGCGTATTTTGGCGCGTGACCTTGAGCAATACATCGCGGCAGGCGGGCGACCGGCCTCCGCCACGCCGATTCAAAGCAGCCTCGAAACCGATGAGGTCGATGAACATCGTGTGATTGGCGTGCGCCGCGTGATCGCGCGCAAGATGAGCGAAGCCAAGCGCAACATCCCACACTTCACGTATGTCGAGGAAATCGACATCACCGAATTCGATGCGCTGCGCGCGCATATGAACGCAACGCGCGATGACAACAAGCCGAAGCTCACTTTTCTGCCATTGTTGATTACCGCTCTCGCAAAGACCCTCAGACAATTCCCGCAGTGCAACGCCGTCTACGATGCTGAACGCGAGGTTGTTGTCCGTCACAAGGCACTGCACGTCGGCATCGCAACACAAACGAAAGATGGACTAAAAGTGCCTGTCGTGCACCAAGCGCAGGCGAAAACGTTGTGGCAGCTTGCCGATGCCATTAAGTCGCTTTCTGACGCAGCGAGGACCGGCAAGGCATCCAAAGATCAGCTCACCGGCTCCACGATCACGATCACCAGTCTGGGTGCGCTCGGCGGCATCGTCACGACACCCGTCATTAACTCACCGGAAGTCGGTATCGTCGGCATCAATAAAGCCGTCGATCGGCCTGTCGTGAAAGACGGTCAGATCGTCGTGCGCAAGATGATGAACATCTCGGTATCGTTCGATCATCGCTTTGTGGATGGCTACGATGCTGCAGCGATGGTACAGGTGCTGAAAGGACTCATCGAGTATCCCGCGACGATCTTCACGCCGGATTAACAGTCTGCCTGGTGACGGGATTAGCTTCGTAGCGCAATAGTCACATCGTCCAGCAGCGTCTCTGTTGCAAATGGCTTGTGGCGCCGTATGGTGAGCGCGCCGTTTACCATTAAATGCGCGCTTTCCATAATGTCGACGGGAAACTGTGCGTCGGGCGTCGAACCCGTCACGGCGATGATTTTTGGCATCGGTTTATAGAGCGACCGAGCCAGGCGATCAGCAGTCTGAACAAAAGTTAGACCGCTATGATCGGCGTGGCGCCCGGAAACACCTTTATAGAAGAAGTCCAGCACGACCAGATCCGGCCAGTGCATGCCAATCGATTCCAGACCGTCCTTAGCATCGGTGCAGTGCAGCACCTGATGCGACCTGGACTCGAGTGCCACAATCCATTGCTCAGCAAGAGGAATATCATCCTCTATCACCAGTATTTGCGCCATTCCATGCTTTATAAACAAAACTGAGACAGTGATTTTCCAGAAAATGCCCCTCTGTGCAAGTCTAGGCCCGCTGGATGTGCTGCCGTGACTGTCGATCGGGCACACTTTTTTACAGCGAGCGGCAGACTCGTGTGTTAAAAAATCAGACGGAGAGCGAAACAATGACTGCCACTCGTACACGACGACATCAATGGTTGATCGCAACAGCCAGCCTATGGCTGTCGACGCCGTTGCTCGCGTTCCAACTCGAAATGGCGTCGATCACGGTGAACGATACGTTTGTTACGCCGACCGTCACGACAGTGACTTTCCTCGCGCCGTTCGACACGACGCCTGTCGTTGTGACGCTGACCACAAACGACGGCGGTGATCCCGCTAACTTACGGATCACCAATGTCACGAGCACCGGATTCCAGATCGTCGTCACCGAGCCACCCGCCAACGACGGACCGCACGTTGCGATGACCACCGCCTATCTCGCGGTCGAGCCTGGTAGCCATACGCTGCCCGATGGCTCTCAGTTGCAAGCGTACGCAGTGAGCACGACTGCCAGCGTCGGACGCTTTACCGGCAGCGCGTGGGCAGGCTTGAGCTTCACCAACAACTTCCCCACTGCACCTGCTGTTATCGCCAACTTGCAAACCGACAACAATGAGACCGGCACACCGCCGACTACATCCGCGATACCCTTCCTGGCCACTGCCACGCGCAGTGTATCGGGCAACGGCCTGCAGTACGCGATGGAGCGTGCGGAAACCACGACGGGCACCAACAACGCCTCGGAGACTATCGGTATCGTCGCCGCCACTAATGGGCTGGATCTCGATTTCGTGGCCGGCATCGGCGGACAGACTAACGTACAAGCGATTCGCTCCGGTGACGCCATTCGCGGCTTTGACGATGGATGTTTTACTGTCGGCTGGCCTGCAGGATTCTCGACAACGCCAGTGGCAGTTGCATCGATGAACAGCCGCGATGGCAACAATGGTGGATGGCTCCGGCGCTGCTCGCAGTCCGCCGCCGCGCTCGGCCTTGCTGTCGAAGAGGACATCGACAATGACAGCGAGCGCAACCACACAACGGAGATCGCGGGCCTGTTCGGCGCAAGCAACGATTTTCACGTGCGGTTCGATGTTGGATTCGTTGTTGCTAAGACCGTTATGACAACTTCGGATCCGGAAAACGGTGACACCGACCCGTTTGCGATACCGGGTGCTACCGTCCAATACACAATCCAAATTGCGAACCAGGGTAGCGGCGCGCCCGACGATAACAGTGTCACCGTGACAGACTCCGTACCCGACAATCTCGCCTTGTGCGTGATAG
>JBCAZB010000216.1:0-5069 GCA_038533315.1 Pseudomonadota bacterium
CCTCCGAGCAACTGTTCGATCCGTTCGCTCGCGGCATCCTCCCAGCGGGCTCGCCGTTCGGCGGTGGCACGCTGTTGTCGGATGTGTCCGGCAACTCCAACCTGCTGTTCCGTCCGGCGCTCGCGAACGCGAACGAAGTCGGTGAATACGATGTCGCCGATGTTTTCTTCGAAGCGTCAGCGCCGCTGCTGGTGGGTCGCACGTTCGCTGAGGAGCTGACGGTAGACGCCGCGGTACGCTTTGCGGACTACTCGACGATCGGCGATGCGACGACCTGGAAGACCAGTATTTCGTATGCACCGGTATCCGACATCCGGTTCCGTGCGACGCTGTCCGAGGCGGTACGTGCGCCTAACATCACGGAATTGTTCGCGCCGACAACGGGTATTACCTCGCGTCCGAACGATCCGTGTGATGCAGCACAGATCAATGCGATTGCAGCGGATAACCCAACGCTGGCTGCGCAGACACAGGCGAACTGTGTGGCGGATCTGCAAGCGATTGGCCTGGATCCGTTTGATGGCAATGGCGTTTATAACTTTGCCGATCCGCTATCTGCGGCCTTCGGCGGTGTGCAATCCGGTAATGCCAACCTCGACGAGGAAGTGGCTGACACGATTACGGTCGGCTTCATCACGCAGCCGCGCTTCCTGGAAGGCTTTACATTCAGTATCGACTACTGGGAAATCTCGATCGAAGATGCGATCGCATCCGTATCGGATCAGGATATCGTTAACGCGTGCTACAACGGCACGTCACTCAACGATGCGTTCTGTTCGCTGTTTACACGGAACAATGACCCGAACTCGCTGCAGTTTGGTGGCTTTAACAACATCCAGCGTTCGCTCGTTAACTTCGCACGACTGGACACACGCGGTTTCGACTTCTCGGCTGATTACAAATTCAACCTGGGTGAGCACGATTTCAGTGTGAATGTCTCTGGTACGAAGGTGCATCAGCTCGATCGTTTCTCTGACCCTCAGGATCTGTCGGTCGTTGATGTCGAGCTGGGTGAAGTGCGTCGTCCCGAGTGGGCGGGCAACGTCTTCCTGAACTGGTTCTACAACGGCTGGAACGTGGGCGTTCAGTCACAGTATCAGGGTGAGCAGCTCTTGCGTTTCGTAGAAATCGATACGGCACAATCGCTGTACGGTGACGATGTGTTCCAGGATGCGTTCTGGCAGCACGACTTGAGCGTCTCGTTTGATTACTCAGATCAGCTGCGCATCTACGGCGGTATTCGCAACTTCACCGATGAAGAACCGTTCATCACGGACTTCGCCTACCCGGCGAGCCCGCGCGGTCGGTTCATGTTTATCGGCGCGAACTACCTGGTGGAATAAGGCATCTACTGCAGACCACGAAAAAGGCCGGTCATTTGACCGGCCTTTTTTATTGGGTGATCACGTTGCAACGTGCATTGGCAAGCGGATGCGGACTGCCACACCTCGCTGGTCATCAACCGTCACATCACTGGCCTCGATGACACCCTGATGGGCATTTGCAATCAATGCCGCGATATACAAACCGAAGCCAAGATGTGGCGTGCCGGTGTCGTCGCCGCTGCGTTGAGTGACCATGGTCTGGAAGAGCTTACGTGGATCACCTGGCGGCAAACTCGCGCCGAAATTGGTGATCGTGATGTCGGCGAGCGGACCACTACCAGAGTCACTGCGTGAGAGTTGCACTTCGATCCACTCATTCGCTGGAGAAAAACTCACCGCGTTGTCGACGACCTTATCGAGCAATTGTACGAGTAGATCGGCGTTGCCGTGCACGCGGATGTCGTTGCTGATGTTGCTACGCCACTGGTGCGTGGTAAACGTTTGCTGATAAGCCATTGTGAGTTGCGTCATAAGGGCTGTCAGATCGATGGCTTCGTATTCGGCATCGGCGACGGTTTGCTCTGCGCGGTTGGCCTGACTCATCGCGTTCAGGATCGCGTGTAAACGAGCCACGCCGCTGCTGGCACGTTCATGCAGCGGGAGCTGTGCGTCTGTCAACGACGCCTCGCGCAGGTTGTCGAGCGACGATTGTACGACTGCCATGGGCGTGCGCAGTTCGTGCGATAGTTTGTCGGCCAACGACCGCAGCCACTGTTGTTGTTCGCCGACGCGCTCCAGCAAGGTGCTGAAGTCGCGCGCCAGAATCCCGATTTCGTCACTGGCTTTCTGACCGGGCAGGGCGTTGCTGAGTTGGCCCTGACTATCGAGTGCGGAGCCAGCAGCTCGTGCGAGGCGACGAATGCGCCATGACACCCAGGTAGCCCAGGCCAGCAACAAACCGACCACGGCGGCAGTAACGACCACGGTGCGCTGTGTGAGCTTCAGAACAGAAGGATTATTCAGACTGAGAATCGCCGCTGTATCCTGTCGCAAAACCAGTGCACCGGCGACAACACTCCCGCTCATCAGTGGCGTCGCTGCGACGGTCGTTATCCTCCCTGTGCTATCCCGAGCCCGTCGTTGGGCGGGTTTGCCAGACAGCGCGCTGATGATTGGTTCTTCCATAATTCGCGGTTCGGCATCGACGACTCTCAATGTCGGTTCGCTGTCGCCGATGATGCGCCGATACAGCGCGCGCAACAGGTTGCTGTCAACGCGTGACTCATTTGCCCCCGGACGACTGCCGATGATGCGGGTGATCCGCCAGCCGTCGGCGTTGACGACAAAGCGATCGACGCCCAGCGGCAATGCGCGATCAAGCTGTCGCTCAACTTCCGGGTTGTGGCGAATCAACCTTGCTGGCTTCGGAAGCGCTACCGACGAGACGGTTTGCTCGTCGATGCGGATCGAGAACGCGAATGCGGCGCCACAGACTTGCAGCGGCAACCTTGCCTCGAGCCGTGTGCGCTGGCTGCCTTCATTCCAAATGCCATTGATAGAAGGGTGATAGCTCCCGGAAGGGATCGTGAAGCGTCCAGGTGCTTCAGGTTCAAATGTATACGTGATCGCTGGTTCGTCGCTCACTGATCGACCTTCCGCCGTGCAGTGGAATTGCAACGAGACTGCCCGCTCGCGCCAGGGCGCGGTCTCTACATACAACCATAGCCCACCCTCGAACTCGCCGAGCTGCATCTGCACTGAAACTTCACCGCGACCAATGGGCCGAGGCGCGACGCCAGTTAACCAATCGTCGATGAAACCGTCCAGGAGTGGAGCGCGAGCCAGAGCAAAAACGTACTCCGTACCGGTCTGGTCCGCCAACGATGGTTGCAAATTGGCGGCCATGCCGCTCGCCAGACTGGCGAGGAAGTCCGCTTGCGCATCGCGTAATGCCGTTTCGGTTTCACGAATGTAACTCAAGCTCAGCCACGGCAATACCAGCGCAAGCAAGCCGATGATCAAAAGCTGTCGGCGCAGTGACAGTCTCATGATTGCATCGGGGTCAGCTGGCCCGCCATCGATACCCCATCCCGTAGACGGTTTCGATCTCGTCGAAGTCTGCGTCCAGCGCGACAAACTTTTTTCGGATGCGTTTGATATGCGATGTGATCGTATTGTCATCGAGGACGGTGTTGGCGGCATCCATCAGTTGCTGCCGATTCTTCACATGGCCCGGGTGTCGCGCCAGCGCGTAGACGAGCCAGTATTCTGTCAGCGTCAAATCGACGCGCTGCGCCCCCCAGTCCACCGAGAAACTATTCTCATCGATGGTGAGGGCCCCGCGCTGTAACTTGCTGGGGGTCTGCTCGTGTTGGGACTGCAGCACTTGCTGGCGCCTGAACAAGGCGGCCACGCGAGCGAGTAGATGCGGCAGCGTGATATCTTTCGTCAGATAGTCGTCCGCGCCGAGACGCAGCCCAGAGATTGCATCGAACTCGCTGTCGCGTGCGGTCAGAAAAATAATCGGTAGTGTGTCTGACTGGCTACGCAAGCTCCGGCAGAGCTCGAAGCCACCTTCGACGTCACTACCGAGGTTGACGTCGATGATGACGAGGTCCGGCAGCACGTTAGTCATCGCCGACAATGCCGCTTCGCGACTCGCATGTAACGCAACCTGATAACCTTCGCGTTCAAAGGCCTCCCGATAATTGGCACCCAACGCGAGGTCGTCTTCAACAATGGTGATCGTACGTATATTTTGCGCCATAGGGGCTCTGCCTTAATTCGCCACAATTGATCCTGGGTTTGCCACAGTGTGTCCGCCCGTTAGCCATTCCATTCGATTGCAATAGAGCAAACCGAATAGGGAGCGGCAACGATGCAATACTGGATTCAGAAGCGCAAGAACGAGGTTCATACAAGCATTCACTGGTGTCGGCTTAGAGCGGCACATGAACGGCTTCGTCGCGCCTTGCTGGCAGCGGCAGCGCCGTTGGTTCTCATCACCACGGTAAGTTTCCTCGTCTTTGCGCCCGACGCGGCTGCTGAGACCATGCGACCCGAGCAAGCGGGTACCGGCACACTGCTCTTGGCCTCGCCGACTCAAACAGCCGCTGGCTTTAGCGTCGCGCCACGTCTGAGTACCGATATCGATCTGCAGGTCGTCGGTGACATTGCCCGCGCGACAGTGACGCAGACGTTCTTGAATCCGACCGACGACTGGGTGGAGGCCACCTACGTGTTTCCGTTGCCGGATGACGCTGCGGTCGATCACATGGAGTTGTTGATCGGCGAGCGTCGCATCGTCGGGGAAATCCACGAAAAAGCTGATGCAAAACGCATCTACACGGCAGCCAAACGCGCTGGCAAACGCAGCGCGTTACTGTCGCAGGAACGCGCCAACCTGTTCACAACGGCCGTCGCTAATATTGCCCCGCGCGAACAGGTTCGTGTCGCGATCGAGTATCAGCAGCGCGTGCAACGTCAGGGTGATCGCTACGCGCTCCGTATCCCAACGACCCTAACCCGTCGCTTTGTGCCGGGCACGCCGGTTGCCGCCGCACCCGACAAACAAGGCAGCGGTTGGTCGCCCGCGACGGATGAGGTTGCCGATGCGTCGCGCATTACACCGCCGAGCGTGTCATCGGCGCTGGTGGGTGACAGTCATCGACTGCAGTTTCGCGCGAGCATCGACATTGGTAGCGCACTGATGTCGCTCGACAGTCGCTACCATCCAGGATGGTA
>JBCAZB010000217.1:0-5061 GCA_038533315.1 Pseudomonadota bacterium
GATGCACTCGGTTGGCGTCGTAAATTTGGTGTGCTCGGTCCTTCCACGAATACTATCGTGCAGCCGGACTTCGACGACCTGCGACCGAAAGGCGTCACCAATCATTACTCGCGTATCGTTGTGCAGGACGCCAATGCGATCTCGAACGAGACGTTCATGGCGGGCACGATGGAGATTTCCGAGAACACCGCCGAAGCGGTGCGCGGCGTGTTGAGCGCGAAACCCGACTATCTGGTCATGGGCATGTCGGCCGTCACATTCTATGGCGGCGCCGAGGGTGGCGCCCAGTGGAAAAAGAACATCGAGTCCATCGCGGGTCTCGGCGTATCGACCGGCGCTGAATCACTGGTGGCAGCGCTTGCTGCTTACGGCGACAACATCCGCAGTGTCGCGTTTTTATCACCATATTATCCGGTCGCCAACGAACAGGTCAGTCACTACTTGCAGGACTATGGCTACGACGTAGTGCGCGACGTCTGCTTGCGTTGCCCAAGCTGGACCGCGATTGCCGAAGTCCCCACGGACACGCTCAGCGAAACGCTGCGCGCACTCGACGGCGACGATGTAGACGCTTTGATTCAGGTCGGCACTAATCTCTCGATGATACGTCTCGCCGCTGCCGCAGAACTTTGGCTGGGTAAGCCTGTGATCGCAATCAATACGGCGACGTACTGGCACGCGTTGCGCAACAACGGTATCAACGATGCAGTCCCTGGATTCGGGCGACTGCTGGAGGAGTTTTGACCGATGCACTATGACTACACTCCGATTACTCAACGCAGCCGCCTGAGCTGGCCTGATGGTAAACGCGTTGCTCTGGTTTTCACGTTCAATCTGGAAACCTGGGATCTCACCAAAGACTCGGATGAACCGTACTATGCCGGCGGCCCGGCCATCTTGCCCGACAGCCTACCGGCGCACACGGCTGACTTTCCAAACTACTGCTGGCGTGAGTACGGTCAAAGAGTCGGTATCTGGCGGCTGTACGAATTGTTTGATGCGATGGGCATACAGGCGAGTTGCACGACCAATGCAGTGACGTTTGAGCGCCGCCGCGAAATGGTCGATGCCTGCCTTGAGCGCGGTTGGGAACTGTTGGCGCACAACTACGAGCAGAGTGAGCTACTGACCAAGTTCGCCCATGACATCGATGCAGAACGTGATGTGATTCAACGCTCGATCGCGATGTATGAACAATACACAGGGCGACGCCCGCTAGGCTGGCTATCGTCATCCTTACGCGGCACGACCAACACCTGTTCGATACTCGCGGCAGAGAAGTTCAAATTTTATTGCGACCTGATGAACGACGACCAACCCTATCTCGTCGACACCGATCAGGGCAGCATCGTCAGTACACCGTACTCGAACGAGATCAACGACTTTACGTTGCTCACGCGGCGTGGGCATACGACAGACGAGTTTCGTGACATTCTGAAAGAAGAGCTCACCGTGTTGCATGAAGAGGGCGAGCAGCAGGCGCGCATCATGAACGTGGGCTTGCATCCGCATGTGTCGGGACGCGCTTACCGCATTCGCGGTCTCAGGGAGTTCATCGAATACGCGCAATCACTGCCGCATGTCTGGTGGACGACGCGCGAGGCCATCGCCGACCACTACCTCGCCAATCCGCAACAACGCATTACAGTGAGCGACAGCGCCGGATGAGCGCCGCCACACCAGTGACCGACGCCACCGAAACACGTGTCGATCAGCCGACCCGGTTGATGGGCATCGCCTGGGGTATCGGGTCACTGGGCACGATGACTTATCTGAACATCGTGACGGCACTGGTACTCGTCTATCTGACCAGCATCGTTGGCATCGAACCGGTGATCGCCGGGGCCATCGTATTCGGCGCGCGGATCTTCGATGCTTTCATCGACCCGATGATGGGCTGGATTACCGACCGCACCAATACGCGCATCGGACGACGCCGACCTTATCTGTTGCTCGGCGCCATAGCCTGTGGCCTGGTCTTGCCGCTGGTGTATTCGGTGCACCTGTTTGCTGCGGATAGCAACCCGGTGATACTCGCAGCGATCGCGTTGGTCTTGTACTCCGTCGCATTCACGATCTTCAATGTACCGTATCTGACCATGCCGGTTGAGATGACCGAAGATCGTGGGATGCGGCTTCAGATCATGGGCTATCGCGTCGTCTGCATGATGGTCGGCGGCATGATCGGCAATGCCGCTGCACCCTACCTGATCGCCACACTCGGCGGCGATGCCGACGCCTACCAGACGACCGGAGTGATCGGCGGTGCGTTGGTCTTTTTGTTCATGTGTATTGCCTTTGCGGGCACCTCCGGCGCCCGCGCATCGTCGCAAACACGCTCCAGCATGAAGCTCGGTGAGAGCATCCGCACGATTTTCGATAACAAGCCGTTCATGACGATGGTGGGTGTCAAAGTTCTGCAGTTCATCGCCATCGCATCCGTATCGAGCACAATGGCGTTCTACGTCACCGTCGTTCTAAAGCAGGACTTCAAGTTGCTGTCGACGTTTGGGGTCACAGTCACGGCAACTATCGTCGTCGCGATACCTATCTGGAAGCGCATCAGCAATCACATCACAAAGCTGCGCGGTTTCGTCATTGGCATCATCGGTGAGATTGCCTCAACGTTGATCTGGCTGATCGCGACACCGGATAGCGCCTATGGGTTTGTCGTCGTACGCGCTGTACTCGCGGGTGTTTTTGGTTCCGCCATTCTGCTCAACAGCCAGGCCATGTGGCTAGACGCCATTGATCACGACAAACAACTCACCGGCCTTAATCGCGAGGGTGCATTGACGTCGGCTTATGTGTTCGTAGAGCGGCTGGGATACTCCGTCGGTCCATTGGCGCTTGGTGCATTATTGAGCCTGATGGGTTTTGATAAAACGCTGCCACTGGACCAACAACCCGACAACGCCGCGTTGGCGGTTTACATCGGTATCGTCTGGATTCCAATCACCATGTATTCGATTGCGCTATTGTTACTCAGTCGTTATGAGCTGCCAGATCTGCCGCCATCCGGGCATGCATCCGCAGCGAAGGAGATATCCGATGAGTCTTGATCAACATGCTCGCGCGGGCTTGCAGTTCCTAGGGGCGCTGCAAGCCTTCTCTTATGACCAACTGCTACCGTTGGCCGAAACCGCTTTCGATGCAGACCCGGAGAGCGAGGCGCTGAAGGCCGCATTCGAGACCGATGCCACCCACGACGAGTGGTTGACGCGATTACGACAAGCCACCGAACTTGCAGAGCGCGCCCGGGCCTACCGGTTCAATCGGTTCTATCAGCGCTATGTGGCAGAAGAGAACTGGGTACGGTCGATCGCCGGCGTCGAACGACAACGCGAGCATTTCGAAGCATTGAATGCCAGACAACCTGCGCCTGACGCGCAACGACTCACGCTGAACCCGGACCTCGAAGTACCCGACTACTACGACGGGGTGGAGTGGCATCTGCAGCCCGGCGGTATCGATGGTTACGACTTGAATGGCCCTGCCGCATTCGCCGGTTTTCTGCCGCATGTGTTTTCTCGCGGTGGTTTCGCAGCCGTGGCCACCGGCGATGATTTGTTAGCGCAGCGCCGTGAGGTAATCGCTCAATTCAGGAAGCCACACTATCGGCGCATCTATGATGTGGGTTGTGGTGGCACCGGCACACTGGGACTTTGTCGAGAGCGTTTTCCAGACGCCGAACTTGTCGGCGGTGATCTATCCAAAACCGCGCTGCTCGGTGGTCTCGCGTTTAGTGAACGCATGAACTGGAATATCGAATTACGACAGGAAGACGGCCGCCGCACCGCTGAAGCCGACAATGGCGTTGACGGCGTCATATCGTATGCACTGCACCATGAACTGCCACCCGAAGTCAGCCGAGAAATTCTTCGTGAAATGCATCGTATTCTTGAGCCGGGCGGTGACATCGTGATCTCCGATCCACCGCCCTTCCGCGCCGTAGGTCCGTTTCAGGGTGCATTGTTGGCCTGGGAAACCGACAATCGTGCAGAACCGTGGTTCGTTGAAGCCGGTATTTTCAATCTGGCCGCAGCACTAGCCGAACTCGGTTTCGTCGATATCGAGGAGTATGCTTTGCAAGACAGCAACTACCCGTGGGTCACCCGCGCCCGCAAAGCAAACGACTCGTAGCACCATGGCACGCGATACCAAGCGACCGGAGAAACCCTATCTTGTCAGCAGCGAGATGGACGCCCTGGCCCGTTTCAATACGGAATTGCTGTCGGAGTTATCGATTCTTCGCGATCGCGTGCTCGTACTGGAGCATTTGTTGTCTGAGCACGGCGTTCTCGATCCCGATGCCGTCGATCACCATCAACCTTCAGAGGTGCTGAACGCGAAGCTCATTCAAGACCGCGACGCGCTGGTTGCACGCGTAGTGGGCGCACCGCATCGCGACGAACTATCCGTCGAGAACATCAAGAAACGACGCTAACCTGTTCGGTCAGACAATCGCCGCGGCATCGGCCAGGCTGGTAAACATCGCCTGACGCATCAAGAATGCGTGTCGCTGATCATCGTCCTCGGCCGTATCGCGCATCCGCTGGAGTGATCTCTCGTGGTTAGCCGCTGCGCCATGCTCAAGAAATTCCTTGTTGCGCATAGTTTGGGCTTGGATGAACGAGTGTGTCACTGCTCTACGCTGACGATCAAACTGGGCAAACGACTCCGGGGCATGCTCGTCTCGCAACGCCTGCGCGACGCGCGGACACAGATTCCAGACATCATGAATGCCGCTGTTCATACCAAAACCGCCTAGTGGGTTGTTCAGGTGTGCGGCATCTCCGACCAAAAACACGCGACCATGATCCATACGTTTGACGACACGCTGATGCACGCGATAGATCGTGCGATGCTCGGTTTCGGTATTTGGCGCACCAATGAGTCGGTCAAACACCGCACACTTATTCTGGTCGCTCAACAGATCCCGATCTGGTGTGGCTTCGTCCGCCGGCACCAATACACGCCACACGCTCGGCACCCGCAGCAGCACCTGCCATTCGTCGGGGTCAGATACATAGTTCACATACGCGAGATTCGGTAGATGGT
>JBCAZB010000218.1:0-5052 GCA_038533315.1 Pseudomonadota bacterium
CGGGTCCGGTTCCGGCGGCACGACCGACGGGTCAATGACGGCGATCATGATCGATTCATCGGCATCTGACAGCAGCGCTGCAGCCGCAAGGCCAGCGAGTCCGCTTCCAGCAATGATTACATCAAAGGTAGCTTGCGTCATCACCATCTCAGGCCGCCACCTGTGTGCCGCCCTGCATCCAACGCTCGATGTCCTGCACCGACTTTGGCAGGCCCTTACTCAATTCGTCGGGACCTTGCTTAGTCACCAATACGTCGTCCTCGATGCGAATACCGATACCCTGCCAGCGCGCGTCGGCGCTACTACCGTGCGGGATGTAAATGCCAGGCTCAACGGTGATCACCATGCCAGGCTCGAGCAGACGCCACGTATCGTCCACCATGTAGTCACCGACATCGTGCACGTCAATGCCCAGCCAATGCCCCGTACGGTGCATGAAAAACTCACGGTAGCGCTCGTTCTTTAATAGTGTCTTCAAACCGCCGCTAAGAATGCCTAACCGTCTGAGGCCTTCGGTAATCACTCGCGTCGCCGCGAGGTGCGGCTCGTTCCAGTGATTGCCAGCGCGAGTCGCATCGATGGCGGCGAGCTGCGCCTCCAGCACGACCTCGTAGAGCGCGCGCTGCTCATCACTGAAGCACCCATTAACCGGGAACGTGCGCGTGACGTCGGATGCGTAGTAGTCGATCTCGCAGCCCGCATCGACCAGCACGAGGTCGCCATCCGTAAGTACATTCGCGTTGTCCGTATAGTGCAACACACAAGCGTTTTGGCCTCCGCCGACAATGGGCGGATAGCTCGGTACACCATCGTGCAAACGAAACTCGTGGAGATACTCCGCTTCCAGTGAAAACTCTGTCATGCCTGGCACGACTGCGCGCATGGCGCGTTTATGAGCGGACACGGCTACCTTCGCCGCTTTGCGCATACGCGTTATCTCGTAGCGACTCTTATATAACCGCATGTCGTGCAAGTAGTGATCGAGCGCCACCATCTCCGTCGGTGCATCGACACCCATGATGTTCCGACCGCGCAACCCACATACCCAATCGGTAACCTGCGCATCGCAATCCGGATATTGGCCCATCGTGTAAAACACGCGCTCAGCGCCCTCGATAAGGCCGGGCAAAATATCACCAATATCGTCAATAGGGAACGCGTCATCGGCACCGAAACCATCGCAAGCGCCATCGGTACCTGCACGCTGCCCATCCCACAGCTCTCGCTCTGGATTACGCTCGCGGCAAAACAGGACGAACTCGCCCTGTGGGCGCCCTGGTATCAGTACTGCGACAGACTCGGGCTCTGTAAAACCGGTCAGGTAATAGAAGTCACTGTCCTGTCGATAACGATAGGCCACATCCCGGCTTCGCACACGCTCCGGTGCCGCGAACAGGATCGCGATGCTGTTTTCGCCCATCATCCGCTTGAGCTGTTTACGCCTGCGCGCGAACTCAGCGCGCGCTGCTTTATCAGGACCTGTGCTCATTGTCATGCTCAGTGAATGTGTTCCGAGGTATTGGTCGACTGCGCAGCAGCCCGCATTTCAGCCAAATTTTCGTAGGCCAGTTGACAAGCCACTCGCAAAAACTCAACAAGTTCCATATAAGCAGATTCCGCTTGCTCGATATCTGCCGTCAACTCCTCGTCGCTAACGGCGGCCTGCGTAATTTCAGTCAAATCCTTTAACAACTCAGCCAGCGGCTCTTGCTCGAGTCGAGTCGCGGCCTGAGGACCGGCGATCGCTGCACCTTCCGCAAGGCCCGACAGGAAGCCGGCGCTCCAATGCACCAATGCGTCGACGCGGTCTCGCAAATCGTCCTCATCGTCCGGTAAGCACAACACGGGCAAGGCCTCTGCGCCTTCGATGACGTTGGCGCGCTTAGCGGCCAGTAAACGCAGCGGCTCTGCACGCTCGACACGAAGCGCGTCGATGTTTTGCTCGCCTGCGGCCAGTAACTGCGCGAGCCACACATCCAGCGCAGAAGCGCCGATCATCGCCAGTAATCCCGCCAGGCGGCCGTCCGCCTCAGATGCAACGACGTCGATATCGTTATGCGCCAGCATTTGCTCCATAGCGAGATAATCACTGCCGTAAGTCTCTGACATTCAAACGTCGCCGTTGGCTAAAACAGCACGATGATACCACTGTCATAATCATCGTGGCCGCTGCACAAACGTTGACCGCCTTGATCCGTGTCTCTATATTTCGCGTGTGACCGAAACAAATACACAATTTTTTGATCAGGAACTCCGACGGCTGGAGCAGCGCATGGACGATATCGTCAAGGTATGCGACCAGCTGAAAGAAGAGAACCGCTCCTTAAAAGCGCGGCAGGACACTCTGATCGCGGAACGAGCCAGTCTGTTGCAAAAGAACGAACTGGTTCGTGGTCGGGTCGAGGCCATGATTGGCCGCCTGAAAGCTATGGAATCTGGCCACTAATATCCTGCAAGGATGCGCACACAGCGCTGAGGCATTTGTATGAGCGAAGTCTACGCACACGTAACCGTCCGCATCCTCGAGAAAGAGTACAACGTATCCTGCCCGGTCAACGAACGTACCGACCTGCTGGATGCTGCGGAGATGCTGAATACGCAAATGCGCGAGATCCGTGACAGCGGTAAAGTCGTGGGGTTGGACCGCATAGCGGTGATGGCAGCGCTCAACATGGCGAATGAGCTCGCAAAAATGAAGACCGCAGAGACAGCCGTGCGAAATACGCTGGGCAGCCGCCTGAAAGCACTCTCCGATCGCGCAGATAGCGTTGTCGGTGATTCGCAGCAGCTGGATTTGTGACCTAACTCTCCGTTTTGCGCCAATTGTCGCTGGCGAATCGGCGGTCGCTCGTGTCACAATCAGATCTGGATGCTTCCTGCGATGTTCGATATCGTCCTGGAAACCTCTCGACCCTAATTATCTCACTTCGGGGTCGTACTGACAGGGCAGTTGTGTGCACTACCGATGCGTCGGAAAGCCTGTTCTGCCCCCGGTGGATCCCACCTTACTCTCAGGTTCGAGAGTGATGGCCGTTAACGGCATAGGCGGGAAGCATCCTTCCTCACCGGACCCTATCCCACGATCCTTGCAACCGGCAGAAGCGCGACGCATCGGACTTCGTGCGCGTCGATCCATCCTGAAGCGCCAACGTCGCCAGTATTCACGGCGCATCTGTTCTCACTTGCAGCAGCATGCCTGGTTTCGTCGTGCCAGAGTCATCGGTGTCTATCAAGCGCAGTCAGATGAAGTCGACCTCGAGTGGCTGCAGCACGATGCTCGGCTCATGCGTAAGGTCGTTGTCTCACCCCGCACGTTGGCGAAAGGCGTTATGCGGATGGTACCAATCGGCCATCGCTTCCGCCGTGGTCGCTACGGCATTGCAGAACCCGTTGACGATATGCGCTTTGCGCAACAACGATACTCTCCGCAGCGCATCGACTTGTTATGCGTACCACTTAGCGCATTCGATGCGCAATTTGCGCGCGTTGGAATGGGCGGCGGGTTCTACGACCGTTGGCTTGCAAAGCGTAGCAAGCGCCATGTTTGTCGCGTCGTCGGTGTTGCATTCAGCGCTCAACAGGTCGATGCCATCGTCAGCGCTGCATGGGATGAACGCGTCGATAGCATCGTTACAGAGTTCGGGTTTAGTCGCCCCGCCTAAAACGCAACGCTGCGCGCTTAACACGAGAAAACTCTAAAACCCCTTAATTTACTGGCTTTGCAGCAACTCTGCCTATGGTGAACTGGACACTGCAGCCAGTATCACGGTTCGATAAACGCGACTTTCCTGCGTTGGTTTCTAAACTAGTGATTGAGCGCATTAGCAGACACTGTTTATCGAATAGCGTTGCCAGACGACACAACGCGCAACGGGATTTAATGCACACATCAATTTTGTGCTTTTTTTCTCGATCAAAACCGATGTCACAGTATGAAGTCAGTTGCTGGAATTTTGGCATGTTATGTATATACTCGGCTTCGGGTAACCCGACACGGAGAAAACATCATGGCTACCAAGAAAGCTTCAAAGAAGAAAACTTCTGCGAAGAAAAAGACCAGCGCGAGACGCGCACCGACGAAACGCAAAGTCGCTAGCAAGAAAAAAGTAGCGAAGAAACGCGTTGTGAAAAAGAAAACGGCAAAGAAAAAAGTTGCCAAAAAGAAAACCGCTAAGAAAAAAGTAGCGAAGAAAAAAGTCGCTAAGAAGAAAACGGCGAAAAAGAAGACTGCCAAGAAAAAGGTAGCTAAGAAAAAAGTTGCCAAGAAGAAAACGGCGAAAAAGAAAACCGCCAAGAAAAAGGTAGCTAAGAAAAAAGTTGCCAAGAAAAAAACCGCTAGAAAGACCAAGCGTCGCAAAGTCAGCAAGAAGCGTTAGTAGCTGACCTTGTCTAGCACCTGACCCAACGCTGGTTGGCAATGACCAGCGGGTCGGACGCAATATGCCCGCGAATGCGGGCATATTGCGTTTGGGGTCGAAACCGTGAGATAAGTTTAGAAATCAACAATTAGCGTTGGTATATTAATCCGCGAGTTTAAATAGGGCACATATATGTCCGTTTCCGAACATAAAAAGAATGCAGCTATCGCAGCACTCGAATACCTCGATCGCGGTGTCGGTACACTAGGCATTGGCACAGGATCTACGGTCAATGCACTAATTCCTGCCTTGGCAGCCAAAAAGGACCTTTTCGAGACGGTCGTATCGAGCTCCGAGCAGAGTACTGAATTGCTCGAGCAGGCTGGGATTGTTGTCAGTGATCTCAATACTGCTGGCACAGTTGATCTCTACATCGATGGCGCGGACGAAATAACAAAGCACTTTTACCTGGTCAAAGGTGGTGGCGGTGCGTTGACACGCGAGAAAATACTCGCAGCAGCGGCCAGACGATTCGTCTGTATCGCCGATGAATCGAAGCTGGTTGGCATGCTCGGTAACTTCCCTTTGCCGATCGAGGTCATTCCGATGGCACGCTCGTATGTGAGCCGGCAGATTATCAAGATGCGCGGGCAACCCGTTTGGCGGGAGAACTTCGTCACCGACAACGGCAACG
>JBCAZB010000219.1:0-5047 GCA_038533315.1 Pseudomonadota bacterium
TTCGAGCCGGCGTCGGTTCATTAATGACGTCATTCAGCGATATCGACGGTCTGCCGGCGACGGCGAACGAACCGCTATTGCGAGGCGTGCTTCGGGATGAATGGGGCTTCGACGGCCTCGTCGTCAGTGATTGGGACTCGGTGCGGCAGCTAACGGTGCATGGGTTGACCGACGGAGATCGCAGTGCCGCACTGGCGGCGTTCGGGGCTGGCGTGGATATGGAGATGACCGGTGAGAGTTTCGCCGAACGTCTGGTCGATCTGGTTGACTCGGGTGAGCTCCCGATGGCGCGTCTGGACGATGCGGTCAGCAATGTGTTGCGCGTCAAGTTTCAACGTGGCCTGTTTGATTGGCCCGCACCATCGCCAGCGCCATCGAGAACGCAACTGACCAGCGTCGCCCGCCAGCTGGCGCGTGAGAGCCTGGTGCTATTGCGCAACGAAGCATCGACGTTGCCAATCAGTGTCGACTCAACGCAAACCATCGCGGTGTTGGGCCCGTTGGCCGATGCACCGTATCAGCAGATGGGCACCTGGGTTTTCGATGGCGACGAGTCGCAAAGTGTGACGCCATTGGCCGCGCTCCGGACGACTTTGCCGTCGACCACAAACCTTCACTACCATCGAGTGCTGCAGCATTCGCGAGACCGCGACGTGTCTGGCCTCGATGAGGCGCTCAACATCGCACGCAACGCGGACGTCGTGATGTTGTGCCTCGGCGAAGAGTCGATTTTGTCCGGTGAGGCACACAGCCGCGCCGACATCCGTTTGCCAGGGGCGCAGGAGGCATTGGTGCAGGCGCTCGCTGCGCTGGATGTGCCAGTCATCGGCATCATTCTCGCGGGTCGACCGTTGGCGCTGGATGCCGTCCACGAGTGTTTTGATGCATTGATCTACGCATGGCACCCCGGCAGTCAGGCCGGGCCTGCCATCGTTGATTTGGTGCTGGGCGCATACCCGCCGAGCGGAAGGCTACCCGTTACGTTTCCGCGTGTGGTCGGTCAGATTCCGATCTACTACAACCAAAAACATACCGGTAAGCCGCCGACGGATGACACGATCGCCCATATCGACGCTTTGGATTCGCGGGCGCCGCAGACGTCGGTCGGTATGAGTGCCTATCATCTCGATGCCGGGTTTCGTCCGTTGTATCCATTTGGTTTCGGTCTGAACTACTCAAACGTTGAGTACTCGCAGCCTAACTTATCGACCAAGCGACTCGCGGGCGAGGATGTTCTGATCGTGACGACGCAAGTCAAGAACGCAGGCGATTATCCGGCGACCGAGACCGTGCAGCTCTATCTCCGCGATGTTGTGGCCAGCCTGACGCGTCCAGTACGTGAGTTGATCGGCTTCGAGCAGGTCGAACTTCGGCCGCACGAAATGCGTGAGGTTCGGTTCGCGCTTGATCAACGAGATCTCGGCTTCTTCGGGCACGACGGGCGATGGCGCGTCGAGCCCGGTGAGTTTCATCTTTGGGTCGGTGCTAACGCAGCGACCGACAACCATGCAGTGTTTCATTGGCAGCGGTGATGACTATCACGTGCTTGCTGACAGAATTGGAGGAGGGGTTACATGATTCGTCGCATTAGCTTAATGTCGCTCGCCGCGCTATTGATCGCGTGCAGTAACAAACCGATTGCGGAGACCAAATCAATGCCAACCATCGAATGGCGACAAAGCGCCGACGCCTTGCTCGACGGTGAGGTTATGGCGCTCGCCTATTCAGGGTTTCGCGCGGGCCAACACCCTGATCGGGGAGACGGTGCCAAGAACCCGACGCCGGAGCAAATTCTTGAAGATCTGCGGCTGCTTGTCGATGCGGGCTTCGGATTGATCCGTCTCTATGATGCCGGTGAAAACTCGGCGACGACGCTCGCATTGATTCAAAGAGAGCAGTTACCTTTGAAAGTCATGCAGGGCATTTGGCTGAATGCCGAGATCAGTAACCATGAAGGCTGCCCATGGCTCGATGCGCCCATCCCGGATAGTGAGCTGCAAGCCAACATCGCCAAAAATCAGGGTGAGGTCGCGCGTGGGATTGAGTTGGCACGCCAGTACGAGGATATCGTGGTTGCGGTCAACGTCGGCAACGAAGCGCTCGTGAGTTGGACGGATCACATGCTGCCGCTCGACAGCATGATTGCGCACGTACGGCGGGTAAAAGCGGCGATCGACCAACCGGTGACTGTGGCCGAGAATTATGAATGGTGGATAAGCGATGGCGCACCATTGGCCGCAGAGCTGGATTTCATCGGTGTGCATACGTATCCCGTTTGGGAGGGTAAGCCGATCGATGAAGGGCTGAGCTATACGCGCGAGAACATGCGTCGCGTGCATGCTGCGTTACCGGATAGCGAGCTCGCAATCCTCGAAGCGGGCTGGGCGACGACGGCGTCCGAGTTTGCCGAGCGAGCAAGCGAAGCCAATCAAGCACGCTACTACGCCGAGCTGAAGTCTTGGGCGACCCGTAGCAACGTGACCGTGTTTTTCTTCGAAGCGTTCGATGAGCCCTGGAAAGGCAATCCGGCGAACCCCGATGGTGCGGAGAAACACTGGGGTTTGTTTTTTGAAGACCGCACACCGAAGCGCTATCTGCGCGAGCGTTGACGCGAGTCGCCATGCAGTCCACTCAGCGCGCATCATTACGAGGGCTACGAACCTTTTGTGTGGCTGCGCGCTTCAAGAGCTTTCGCGCCGCAGCCGATGTCTTGTTCGTCACCGCGTCCGCGGTCAGTCACCAGATCAAGTCGCTGGAGGAGGAGCTTGATATCAAGTTGTTCGATCGTGCGGGGCGTCAACTGCAGCTAACGGATGAAGGGCGGTCGCTATACGAGCAACTCGGCCCGCTGATCGAACAGGTCGATGACGTGGTTAGTGCTCATACTGGGGCGCCACCCAGCAAGCGAATTCGGATTTCGGTACAACCGTTTTTCGGCAGCGAATATTTCGTGCCGCGGCTCAGCGCGTTTACGCAGGCGCATCCGGATATCGATATTTACGTAGCGTCCTCCGACGAAAGTGCGGACACACACCCAAAAGATGCTGACCTATCCATCCGGCTGTATCGCAACCCACCGTCTGAGCTTACGTTTGAAAGGTTGTTCCCGCTACGTCTCGCGCCCGCGGGATCCCCCGAGTTCAAGCGTGCGATGCAGGTGCGCGAACAGGCTATTCAAACCGACTTCCCATTGATCGTCCATGAGACGTTGCCGCATGCATGGCGGGACTGGTCCAAAGCGACCGGGATCCAATTGCCTGAACGGCAAAAAGTCACGCGTCTTGAATCGATGATCGCTGTGTTACGTGCCACGCAAAAAGGTCTCGGTGCCGCGTTGGTACCCGTACCGATGGGCGAGCTCTGGTTCACTGAGGGCAGTGTCGTTCGTTTGTTTGAGTCTGAATATGAGGCGAGCAGCGCCTACTATTTAGTCTGGCGAGAGGACGGCAGCGATGATGAGGCGATCGCCGTGTTCCGCCGTTGGGTGTTGGATACATTCGCCGACAACAGCTGAGTTTTTTTCATCTTCTAGCTGAGTTCTATCCGTTTGTCTTCGTTAGGGCCTGGCTCTAATCTGCCACCACGCGCACAGGTCAGCGCGGACGCAGACGCCCCGTTTTGGGCGAGAGGACTCAACCATGAAGCAGTTGCAACGATCTCAACGCAATCCGTTCGCGTTTAGCACACGCGGCTATCGCGCCGTGGTCGGTCTGACACCATACGTCATCATGGCTGATCGCTTGCTACCGTCATGTAAACCTGACACTGAGGCGAAATCATCGTCGTTGTTCGGTACGGACGGGGGCCCACAAACCGATATCAATTCGCCCTGTCTCGACGGCGTCTAAACTGACGCTGAACATAAATCGGGCCGTCGCCTTGTAAAATTGACAACGCTGTCAATTGTTGGTACCAATACGCATCGGAGCAGCGCAACTCTGCTCCGATGCAGCGTATCAAGCCTCGGGGGTGGCCATGAATTTTGAAAGACGCGCGTCGCGTGCGACGGCGCTGGGGGTAGTTTTCGCCGGTGTGCTGACAGGGTGCTCGGACAGCCGTCCGGACCAGCTGTCAGAGGTGAATGCCGTTCCGCCGATCAATCTCGCGCCGCAATCCAACACCAACAGCGCCAACCCAAGCTTGAGTGCTTTTATCAACGATGAGGTGTCGCCCGGAGATACGCTGACGCTGGTGTTCGAAGACGACTTCACCGGCGCGGCGCTCGACCCTGCTGTTTGGTTTTTCGAGACGGGCGACGGCACCGAGTACGGTATTCCTGGCTGGGGCAACAACGAACTCCAGTACTACTTGCCTGACAGTGCACAGCTAGAAGATGGGCTGCTCAAAATCACTGCGCGCGAGGAAGACGTCGGCGCTTTTAGCTACACCTCGGCAAGAATTAACACACGAGATCGTATCGCGGTCCGTTACGGGCGTATCGAAGCCCGCATGAAGTTGCCTGGTGGCCAGGGCTTGTGGCCAGCCTTTTGGATGTTGGCGCAAAACAGCCCTTATGGCACATGGGCGGCATCCGGCGAGATCGACATCATGGAAGCCGTCAATCTCGGTGCAGCCGGTGGCAATCGCGTGCTCGGTACGATTCACTACGGCGGAGAGTTCCCTGACAACGTCTTCACCGGCGGCAACTACACCGTTCCTACCGATCCGCAAACCGAGTTTCATGTATACGCGGTTGAATGGGATGCCACGGAGATTCGTTGGTATGTCGACGACACCCTGTATTTGACACAAAACTCCTGGTCCTCGACTGGCGGTGCGTTTCCAGCGCCGTTCGATCAGGACTTCTATCTCATCTTCAACGTGGCAGTCGGCGGCAATCTGCCGGGGGCGCCGAATACAACAACCGTGTTCCCGGTGACGATGGAGGTCGATTGGGTGCGCGTCTATTCCGGGGAGCCTTAGCAGGGGCTATGACATCGCGATAAGCCAGGCTTATCGCTTGCGCCAAAGGGGTTTGGCGCTTGGGGGCAACACCATCTGACCGGGGGGCAGATCGGGATGACACAACAACACAACTGTGTTGTTG